>DASYUP010000739.1:0-4393 GCA_036001185.1 Thermoanaerobaculia bacterium | reverse complement strand
TCCTGGCAGATGAGCTGGGGGTCGATGCCGCGAAGGTGACGATCATCGCCAACGCCGTCGATCTCCCGGCGCCGGCTCTGGATCGCGCGCGCTGGCGCGAGCGGTTGCGGGTGACGGCGGCGACTCCCCTCGTCTGCATGGTCGCCAACCTCCATCGCTACAAGGACCACGCGACGCTGGTCGCCGCCTGGAGGCGGGTGGTCGACGGCGGCGCCGGGCCCTCTCCCGTGCTGCTGCTCGCCGGCCGCCGCGGGGACACCGCCGGCAAGGTCGAGTCGCTGGTGGCCCGCCTCGCGCTCGGCGAGAGCGTCCAACTCCTCGGCGAGGTCGACGACGTCGCCGGGCTGCTCGCCGCCGTCGATCTCTTCGCCTTCAGCTCGCGGCACGAGGGCTGCCCGAACGCGGTGCTCGAGGCGATGGCGGCCGGCTTGCCGGTGGTGGCGACGGACGACCCGGGCAACCGCGAGGCGCTCGGGCCCGAAGGCTATTTCGTGGCGAGCGGCGATTCGGCGGCACTCGCCGACGCCATCGTCCGGCTGCTCGCCGACCCCGAGCGGCGACGGGCCGAGGGGACCAGGAACCGCCAGCGCATCGCCACTGCCTTCCCGCCCCAGCGGAGCTGGGAGCTGCACGCCGAGCTGATCTCCGGCCTCCTGGCTACGTCGTGAGCGACGTTGCCCTCACCGTCGTCGCCGGCTTCCGCGATCGTGAGATCGAGCGCGTCGAGCGCTGGCTCGCGTCGCTCGCCGCCCAGACTTTCCGGGGCTTCCGGGCGATCCTCGTCGACTACGGGAGCGCCCGCGACGTTGCCGCCCGCCTGCAGGCTGCCGCGGCGCGCCATGACTTCTGCTCGACGGTCTACACCGACACCCGCGGTCACGCCTGGTCGCGCGCCTGCGCCCTCAACATCGGTGCCCGGCTGGCGGCCTCGGACTACGTGCTGCTCACCGACGTCGACATGATCTATCCCCCTGGATTCCTGGCGGCGGTCATCGAGCGGATCGCGCCCGGGCGGGTGATCCATGCCTGGTGCACCTTCCTGCCCCGGGGCTTCTCGCACTGGGACGAGGTGTTCGACCGTGCCGGCAGGTTCCCGCCGGCGGCCAGCCGGCCGGCCCTCGGCGGCTGCCAAGCGCTGGCCACGGCTCTGCTGCACGCCATCGGCGGCCTAGACGAGTACTACCGCTTCTGGGGCGCGGAGGATCGCGACCTCGCCGACCGTCTGCTGCTGCACGGTCTCGAGGACGTCTACCTGCCGTCTCATGTGCCCATGCTCCACCAGTGGCATCCGAGCTCCAATGACAAGTCGGACGACTTCATGCCCGAGGGGCTGTGGGGAAGGATGAACAACCACCGCCATCGTCACCGCGGCGAGATCGCCCGCAACGGCGGTGGCTGGGGCCGGGTGGTGCGCACCGAGGAGCGGCCCGCGTTCGTCTTCCTCGACTTCGAGCGGCAGCGGCTGGTCGAGAGCCCCGAGCTGCACCTCTTCGACGCGCGCCCCGACCGACCGCGGGAGAGCGGGTTACTCGTGCACGCCTTCTGGGAGCTCCCGCCGGGGCACGCCCTGGCCGTCGACCACGCCTTCTTCCCGCATCGCTCGCGGCGATGGGACTGGCTGCTGCGGGCCACCAATGCCGCCGCCCGCCGCGTCGGCTCGGGAGCCCGCCTGGGCTACCGCACCAATCTGCTGCACGCCTACCTGGATGAGATGCTGGAGGCCAATCGCGGCGAGATCGCCGACTACTACCTCGGCTTCCCGGCCCGCGACGGCGTATCGATCGTCGTTCGCGGCGGCGAGGGGCACCCTGCGGCGCCATGGTGAGCCCCGGACGCCCGCCGTGGTTCGTGCTCGCCGACGAGTTCTCGTGGCAGGGCTGGCGCCACGAGGGTGCGCAGCGCATCCGGCCGCCGCGCCGCCTCGCTCATCGCCGAAGCTGGCGGCGCTGGCTCCACCGGCCAGAGGCCTACCAGCCGGAGCTGGTCCTGATCGAGAGCGCCTGGGAGGGTTTCCGGCGGCTCGACGACCGCTTCACGCTGCCGGTCAGTCTGGCTCGCGCCCTGCGCGCCGCGGGTGTGCCGGTCATCTTCTGGAACAAGGAAGATCCGCTGCACTTCGAACGCTTCCTGCCCATCGCCCAGGCCAGCGATATCGTGCTGACATCCGATGCAGCGTGCATCGGCCGCTATCGCGAGGCCGGTTGCCGCGGCCCGGTGGAAGTTCTCACGTTTCCCGTGCAGCCGACCATCCACCGCCAGTACCTCCCCAAGGACGAAGCGCACCCCGTCTTCTTCGCCGGCACCTGGCGACCTCACCATTCCGAACGCCAGCAGGGCTTTCGCGACCTGATCCTGCCGGCGCTCGACCACGGGCTGCACATCTTCTCCCGTCGCGGTGAGTGGCCCCTCGAGTGCCGGCCCCGCATCGTGGGCTCCTTTCCCTATCTCGAGCTGCTGGTGCGGACTTCGGCCTATCCCATCGCCCTCAGCATCAGCTCGGTGAAGGACTCGCCGACCATGTTCCCCCGGCGGGTGGTGGAGATGGTCATGGCCAACATCCTGGTGATCTCCGACCGCTGCCGCGCGATCGGCGAGCTCTTCCCGGAGATCCCGCAGTCGGACGGCCCAGCACGTACCCACGAGCTGATCGCCCACTTTCGCCAGCGCCCGGGCGAGCGCCAGGCGATCGTCGATGCCGTCAAGGCGCGGCTCTTCCGTGAGTCCACCTACGAGAAGCAGTATTTCCGCCTGCGCGACCTGGCTCGTGGCCCCCGAGGTTGACCATCACCTTGCCCGCCGCGCTCACTCCGGGGCAGCCGATATCGGTCGTCATCCCCACCTTCGACCGCGGAAGCGTGTTGCCCCGCGCCGTCCGCAGCGTCCTCGCCCAGACCATCACTCGCCTCGATTTCGTCGTCGTCGACGATGGCTCGACCGACGACACGGCAAAGGTGCTCGCGGAAATGGCGGATCCCCGCATGCGGATCGTGCGCCAGGAGCACCTCGGCGTCTGTCGCGCGCGCAACCTCGGGGCTCGCCACGCCAGCGCCCCGCTGCTGGCGTTCCTCGACAGCGACGACGAGGCTTCTGCGTTCTGGCTGGAGCGACTGTCCGCGCCTTTCGCCGATCCCGCCGTGGGCATCGCCTGCTGCGGTTTCACGCTGCACACGGCCGGCGGCACGGAGGAACGCCGTGATCCCGCGCCCCTGGGCCCCGCGTTCGACGGCCAACCGGGGCCCTACCTCGCGGGCACGTTCATGGTGCGACGCGACCTCTTTGCCGAGGTGGGCGGCTACGACGAGGAGCTGACGTACTCCGAGAACACCGAGCTGGCCCTGCGCCTGATCCCCGCCTGCCTCGCCCGCGGGCTGGCAATCCGCGCCGTGCCGGAACCGTTGGTGGACCTGCACTCCAACCGGCCCCCCGGCTTCGACCGCCGTGCGCTGGAGCTCGGGCTCGCCAGCTCCGAGCGCGTGCTGGCTCGACACGACGCCAGGCTGGCTCGCGATCGGCGCGTCTACGCGCTCTTCCATGCGACCGCAGGCGTGCGCGCGGCGCGGCTCGGTGAGCTGGCCTGCGCGCGCACCCATTTCCTCACCGCCGTCCGCGCGCAGCCGGCGAACTGGCGGCACGCGGCGCGGTTGCTGCTCGCCAGCTGCCCGCCGCTCGGAGCGCTGGTCTGGGGTCGGGTCGCGGCGGACGAGCGGTGACAACCCATCTGGCCGCCTTCCTCATCACCTACCGGCGCCCGGCCGTCGCCGCGGCGACGCTGGAGGCGATGCTGGCTCAGAGCCTGCCGCCGCAGCGGATCCTGGTGCTCGACAACGGCGCCACGCCCGACCTGGCCGAGCGAGTTCGGCATCACGCCGGCCAGGGAGTGTCCTATGTCGCCCTGGAGGGCAACCTCGGACCCGCCGGCGCCGCCGCGCGCGGGCTGCGGATCCTCGCGGAAAGCGACGCTCAGTGGATCGCCTGGGGCGACGACGACGATCCGCCGATGACCGGCGACACGTTCGCGCGGCTGGTCGAAATGGGCAACGCCTACGGCGACGAGGTGGCCGCGGTCGGTGCCGTCGGCAGCCGCTGGGATTGGCGGCGCGGCGAGGTGCAGCGGCTCGCCGACGAGGAGCTGGGGCGCGGACCCATCGATGTCGACGTGATCGCCGGCAGCAGCCAGCTGCTGGTGCGCGCCAACACCGTCCGCCAGCACGGCGTTCCCGACGCGCGGCTCTTCTTTGGCTTCGAGGAGCCCGAATATTGCCTGCGCCTGGGCCGCGCCGGCCGGCGCCTGCTGGTCGACGGCGAGCTGGCGTTCGCCTACCGCCGTCAGGCCGGCCGGCTGGCGCTGCCGGAGCATCGGTCCCTGATCCCTGCCTATTCGCCAAGCACGCTC
>DASYUP010000738.1:0-6374 GCA_036001185.1 Thermoanaerobaculia bacterium | reverse complement strand
CGGGCTGCTCGTCTTTCTCGTCACCTTCTCGCTCGACTATCAGCGGCTGGCGCTGCTGGCGCTGCCGTTCTACGGCGTCGCCATGGCGCTGCTGGTGCTGGTGCTCTTCTTCGGCCAGGTGCGCGGCGGCTCGCGCAGCTGGTTCGCCGTCGGACCGTTCGGCATCCAGCCCTCCGAGGTGGCGAAGATCGCCACCGCGATCCTGCTCGCCCAGTACCTCGCCGGCCTCGAAGGCGAGTACCTGCGGCTGCGCGAGATCGTCACCGCCGGCGCCATCGTGCTGCTGCCGATTGCGCTGCTCTACTTCGAGCCCGACTTGGGCGGCGCGCTGATGTACGTGCCCCTGCTCGTCTCCATGCTGCTGGTGGCGGGAATCAAGAAGCGCTACCTGGTCATCGCCGCCGCCACGGCGGTGGTGGTGGCGGCCCTCGGCTGGGGGCTCATCCACGCCTACCAGCGCGAGCGCGTGCTCACCTTTTTGAACCCGCAGCGCGACCCGCTGGGTGCCGGCTACCAGGTGCGGCAGAGCAAGATCGCCGTCGGCTCGGGCGAGCTCACCGGCCGCGGCTACATGCAGGGCACGCAGAGCCAGCTGCGCTTCCTGCCGGCGCGCCACACCGACTTCATCTTCGCCGTGCTCGCCGAGGAGTGGGGCTTCCTCGGCGTCGCCTTCGTCCTCTTTCTCTACGGCTCCTTCCTCTTCGGCTGCGCGGAGGTGGCAGCCCGCGCTCGCGACCGGCTGGGGATGTTGCTGGCGGTGGGGTTCCTTGCCACCTTCGCCTTCCACATCCTCTACAACACGGCGATGGTGGTGGGGCTGACGCCGAACACCGGCATCCCGCTGCCGTTTCTCTCCTACGGCGGCTCGTTCACCATGTTCGCCTTCGCCGCCACCGGCCTGGTGCTGGGGGTGGACTTCCGGCGCTACGTCAACCGCTAGCAACCCAACCGGGGCGCTGTCCGCTGCCGCGCCTCGCCGCGGCGGCGCAGCAGGTGGAGGCCGGGGTCGCGGCCGGAGCGAGACCCGGACAGCCAGCGCGGCCGGCGGTCGAGGGCTTCGACCCCCACTACTACGAGAGCTACCGCGGTCCTTACGGCATCGACTGGCGGCTGCCGTCGGCACGCGAGTCGGGAGCGGGCTCCATGGCCGCGCAGCGTTACGGACCTCGCCGCACCTGCCAACAGCGGCTCCCGGCTAGAATCCGGGCGGCCATGCCGGGCGCCCCCAGCAAAATGCTGGTCGAGCAGGACCCGCACCAGACGCGGGTGGCGATCCTCGAGGAGGATCGGCTGGCCGAGCTGTTCATCGAGCGGCCGAGCGCGCGCGGCGTCGTCGGCAACGTCTACAAGGGCCGGGTGTCGCGCGTGCTGCCGGGGATGCAGGCCGCCTTCGTCGACATCGGCCTCGAGCGCGACGCCTTCCTCTACGTCGCCGACGTGCGGGAGGAGCTCACCGACCTCGAGGAGATCGAGCTCGGCGACGAGCGGGGCGCCAACGGCAACGGCGGCGAACGCGCCGGCGGCGAGCGCGGCCACGGCAACGGCGGCGAGCAGCCGTCGATCGACGAGCTGCTGCGCCCCGGCCAGGAGATCGTCGTGCAGGCGCTCAAGGACCCGCTACCCAACAAGGGGGCGCGCGTCTCCACCCACGTCACCCTCCCCGGCCGCTACCTCGTCTATGCCCCCACCGGCCATCACCGCGGCGTCTCTCGCCGCATCGACAGCGAGGAGGAGCGCCAGCGGCTGCGCGACCTGGTGCTCGGCCTCAATATGCCCGGCGGCTGGATCGTGCGCACCGCCGCCGAGGGCAAGGGGGAGGAAGAGTTCCGCCAGGACGCCGCCTACCTGCTGCGCATGTGGGAACGCCTGCGCGGCCGTGCCGAGCATGCCGCCGCCGGCAGCGTCCTGCACTACGACCTCGACCTTGCCCTGCGCGTCGTGCGCGACACCTTCAGCCCGGAGTTCGCGGTGCTGTGGGTGGAAGGCGAGGAGGCCTATGAGCACATCGTCGAGTTCCTCGATCAGGTGCAGCCGATGCTCATCGACCGCGTACGCCTCTACCGCCAGGAGCGGCCGCTCTTCGAGCGCTTCGGCATCGACGAGGCGATCGAGGAGGCGCTCAAGCCGAAGGTCTGGCTCAAGTCGGGGGGTCACATCGTCATCAACCCCACCGAGGCGCTGGTAGCGATCGACGTCAACACCGGGCGCTTCGTCGGCGGTCAGAACCTCGAGGAGACCATCCTGCAGACCAACCTCGAGGCAGTGCGCGAGATCGTCCGCCAGGTGCGCCTGCGCAACCTCGGCGGCATCCTCGTCCTCGACCTCATCGACATGACGGTGCCCGAGCACCGCCAGCAGGTCTTCGCCGCCCTCGAGCAGGAGCTGCGCCGCGATCGCGCCAAGAACAAGGTGCTGTCGATCTCCGAGTTCGGCCTCGTCGAGCTGACCCGCAAGCGCAGCCGCCCCAGCCTGGAGCGTCAGCTCACCCAGCCCTGTCCCTACTGCGACGCCCGCGGTCGCATCAAGTCGGCGCCCACGGTCGCCTTCGCCATCCGCCGCCAGGTGCTGCGCCACTACGCCGTCCACCCGGGAGCTCGCGAGGTGCTGGTGCGGCTCAACCCGGAGGTGGCGCGGGCGCTGCAGCAGGAAGAGCACGCCATCGTCGCCGAGCTCGAGCGGCAGCTCGGCATCACGGTCCTGCTGCAGGCCGACGCCACCATGCACCACGAGCGCTTCGACGTGCAGGAGGTGTAGCCCTGCGCGCCGACCCCGAAGCCCCTCCGGAGGTCATGCGGGGTGCGCGCGGCGGCGGCGGCGACGTGGACGGTGCGGCGGCGGGCGGCACGGCGCTCCCGCTGCGCTCCTTCGCCGCCCCCGAATGGCGCGGTGAGGCTGTTGCCGCCCTGCCGGCACCGCCGCTCGCCACCCTGCTCGACCCCGCCGGCGCGCAGCGCACCCTGCACTGGGGACGCAACTACCTTTGGCTCGCGGAGTGGCCGGGCGCCGGGCCGGTGGTGGTCAAGCAGTTCCGCCACGAGTCGCTGCGCGCGCGGGTGCGGCGGCGGGTCGCCGGCAGCAAGGCGCGACGCAGCTTCGACACCGCCCGCGCGCTCGCCGCCGCGGGCGTGCCGACGCCGGAGCCGCTGCTGTGGGCCGACGCCGCCGACTCGCGCGGGCCGGCTTGGTACGTCTGCCGCCATGTGGAGGGCATCGAGGCGCGCTACCCCTTCCGCGCCCTGGCGGCGGGAACCCTGGAGGAGGACTTCCCGCAGCTGCCGGCGGCGGCGCTGCTGGGCGCCGCCGCCAGCCTCGCCCGCGGGTTGCACGCGGCCGGCTTCTGGCATCGCGACCTCTCGGCCGGCAACCTGCTGTTGAGGCCCGACGGCTCGCGGGCCGGCGAGTGGGTCGCCCACGTCGTCGACCTCAACCGCTGCCGCCGGCTAGAGGCGGTGAGCCGGGCACGCCGGCTGCGCGACCTCGCACGCCTGCCGGTGCACCGCCGCGCCGATCAGCGGGCGCTGCTCGCCGCCTACTTCGGGTCGGCGCCGCCGGCGTCGGCTGAGTGGCTCTACCGCCTCTTTCACCTCTCCTTCCACGGCCGCCACCGGGTCAAGAACCGGCTGCGCGGCGAGCGGTCGGCCGCCGGCGGCGCCCGCCGTGGCGGGCTGCTCCCGGCGCTGCGACCGCGCCGCGCCTATCCCCACCTGCCGCCGCCGCCGCCCGCGGCGTCGGCGCGCGACCGCGCCGTCTGGGACCGGCTCTCCGACCAGCCACACCAACACGCCAGCCGCGCCGCCAAGCTGGCGGTGCGGATGGGCGATCTGCTGCCGCACGCCCGCGGCCTGCTGGTGGTGGCGGCAGCGGCGCCGCGCATCCGCCGTCGGTATCGTCGTCTCGCGGCGGCGCTGCCCGGCCCGGTCGACGGGTCGCCGGTGGCGTTTGCCGGCGCCGGCGTGGGGCTGCGGCCCCACCGTGAGGACCCGGCGGCCCTGCTCGCCGCCGTCGACGCGCTGGGAGTACGCCACGCGCTGTTGCGCCTGCACGCGTGGGAAGAGGAGCACGACGACGAGGAGACGCTTGCCGGCGAGCTGCGCCGGCGCGGCATCGAGCTGGTCGTCGCCCTGCCGCAGCGCCGCGAGCTGGTGCGCGACCTCGCGCGCTGGCGGGCGGCGGTGGCGCGCCTGGGCGCGCGCTTCGCGCCCTACGCGGAGGCCTTCCAGATCGGCCAGGGGATCAACCGCAGCAAGTGGGGGGTGTGGACCCTCGGCGAGTACCAGCGCCTGCTCGCCACCGCCGCCGAGGCGCTCGCCCCGTGCGGCGTGCCGCTCGTCGGGCCGGGGGTGATCGACTTCGAGCCCCACGCCACCGCCGCCGCCGTCAACTGGCCGGGCCTCGGCGTGCGCCTCGACGCCCTCGCCAGCCTGCTCTACGTCGACCGGCGCGGCGCCCCCGAGGGCACCCAGCTCGGCTTCGACGCCCTGCGCAAGGCGGCGCTGCTGCGCGCCATTGCCGAGACCGCCCGCTGGTGCGCGCCGCGCAGCTGGATCACCGAGGTCAACTGGCCGCTACGCGAGGGGCCGCATGCGCCAGCCGGCCGCGACGTGGCGGTGGACGAGGCCCGGGCCGCCGACTACCTGGCGCGCTACTACCTGCCGCTGCTCGCGAGCGGAGTCGCCGAACGGATCTACTGGTGGCAGCTCGTCGCCCGCGGCTACGGCCTGTGCGTCGCCGAGGCGGACGGGCTGCGCCGCCGCCCCGCCTTCCACGCCCTGGCCACCATGCAGCGGCTGCTCGGCCGCGCCACCTGCAGCGGCGCGCTGCCGGCGCCGGCGGGCGCCCACCTCTACCGCTTCGTCAGCGCCGATGGCTGCGAGCTGGTGGCCGGCTGGTCAGCCACCGGCGAGCAGGAGGTCACCCTTCCCTGGCGCCCGGCCGGCTGCATCCTGCAGGACGGCGCCGAGGCGCCGCCGGCCGCCGGGCCGCCGGTGCGGCTCGGCGGGTCGGTGACCTACTTCGTGCGCAACTAGCGCCTCACTTCTCGAACATCACGGCCACCGGCACGATCTCCACCTTGGTCAGCCGCACCGGCAGCTTGACGATCGTCTCGTCGCTCGCCGTGACGTCGGCGGGCACCGCGCTCTTGTAGCTGATCGGTGACGGCGACTCGGCCTCGAGCTTGCCTTTGAGCGACGCCGCGTCGCCGGCCACGATGACGCCGCGCCAGCGCTCCGTCTGCAGGTACTTCCTGGCCGCGCGGTTGACGTCGGCGACGGTCAGCGTCGCGAGGCGACGGCCGATCTCGTCGATGTAATACGGGGAGCCGTAGAAGCGGCTGTCGAGCAGGAAGCCGAGCCGCCGCGACAGCGTCTGCGCCCACAGCTTCGAGTAGCCGACGAGGTAGTCGCGGGTGAGCTCGAAGTCGTGCTGACTCATCCCCTTCTCGGCCAGCTGCTGCACCTGGTAGAGGGCGCCGCGCAGGGCGAACTGCGCGTTCTCCGGCTGCACCGGCCGCACCCAGACCGAGAAGTACTGCTGCCGTCGCGGCACGTTGGGCGTCGGGCTGGTGGTGAACGGGGGCGCCTCGTAGTACTCGATATAGCTGTAGTTGCCGTAGTTGAGGCCGCGCTTACCGCGCAGCTCCTGCTGCAGGCGGCCGTTGAACGTGCGGTGCTCGCCGAGGTAGCTGTTGGCCACCATGAGGGCGAAGTAGTCGTCGTCGGCGCGGGTGATGGGCAGCGGGTAGCCGAAGTGGATGCCGGTCGAGGCGGCGTCCTTGGCGATGATCGCCAGGTCGCGGCCCTCCGGTGCCGCTGGCGCCGGCAGCGCCTTGACGGTCGGCGAGCCGCTCGGCAGGCCATGGCCATCCGCCCCGGCGAGGGCCCGGGCGAGCTTCTCGGGGTAGCCGTCGGGGTAGCCCCCGGCGACTCCCAGCCACAGGTTGCCGCTGGTGAGGTGCTCGCGGTAGAAGCGCTTGGCGTCGTCCAGGGTGATGGCGGCGAGGCCCTGCACCGTGCCCGCCGAGGGGTGGCCGTAGGGGTGGCCGGCGTAGATGCGCTGCTGCAGCGCCTCGAGGCCGAGCAGCTCGTCGTTGGCGGCGCGCAGGGTGGTGGTGAGAAACGACTGCGCGTCCTTGCGGTGGCGCTCGAGGTCGTTGGCGTCGAAGCCCGGCTGGGTCAGCACCTCGGCGAGGATGGCAGTCGCCTCGTCGAGCTTCTCGCGGTGAACGACGAGGCTGAACACCGTCGCCTCCTTGTCCACCTGGGTGTCGATCTCGGCCGCCAGCGGATAGAGCGCCTCGACGATCTGCTTGTACGAGCGCTTGGCGGTGGCGCCTTCGCCGACGATGCTGGCGGTGAGCCCGGCGAGGCCCTCCT
>DASYUP010000737.1:0-4638 GCA_036001185.1 Thermoanaerobaculia bacterium | reverse complement strand
ATGGGGGCGGGGCTTGTCCCCGCCCGCTCCTTCCGCTGCTCCTAGTCGGCGCGCGGCGATGCTAGTGTCGTCGGCCATGAAGCGCACCGACCACGCAGTCCGACGCCACACCCCCTCGATCGCCACCCGAGCGCCGCTGCTCGCCGCCGCGATCGCTCTCGTCGCCGGCATCGCCCTTGCCGAGCAACCCCCGGCGCCGGCCGGCACTCCAGAACCGACGCCAACCGCGCAGGCGACCCCGGCGCCCACCCCGCCGCCGCCGCCCACCGTGGGCATGGCCGCCGTGCTGGCGGCCTCCCAGCCTGCCGACTGGCAGCCGCTCGATCCCGAGAACACCCTCTACGTCGAGCTGCCCGCCGGCCGCGTGGTCATCGCCCTTGCTCCCGCCTTCGCCCCCAACCACGTGACCAACGTCAAGACGCTGGCACGGCAGGGCTACTTCGACGGCCTGGTGGTGCTGCGCTCGCAGGACAACTACGTCGTACAGTGGGGCGATCCCAACGGCGACGACGCCGCGAAGGCAAAACCGCTGGGCAGCGCCAAGAAGAGCCTGCAAGCCGAGCTCGACCGCGCGAGCAAGGGGCTGCCCTTCGCGCCGCTGCGCGACGGCGACGTCTACGCCCCGCAGGTGGGCTTCTCTGGCGGCCTGCCGGTGGCGCGCGATCCCAAGAGCGGGCGCGCGTGGCTCACCCACTGCTATGCGATGGTCGGCGCCGGTCGCGGCAACACCGCCGACTCCGGCAGCGGCGCCGAGCTCTACGTCGTCATCGGCCACTCGCCACGCCACCTCGACCGCAACGTCACCCTCCTCGGCCGCGTGGTGCAGGGGATGGAGCTGCTGTCGACGCTGCCGCGCGGCGGCGGGGCGCTGGGCTTCTACGAGGACCCCAAGCAGCTCGTGCCGCTGCGCTCGATCCGCGTCGCCGCCGACGTGCCGGAGGCCGAGCGCAGCAAGCTGGAGGTGCTGCGCACCGACACCGCCACCTTCACCAAGCTGGTCGACGCCCGCCGCACGCGGCGCGAGGACTGGTTCCTCGACAAGGTGGGCAAGATCGAGCTGTGCAACGTGCCGCTGCCGGTGCGGCCGCTGCCGCCGCCGCCTCCTTCCGCCGGCCGATGAGCGAACCGGCGCCGCCGCACTCGCCGGCGCCGCCGTGGACGCGGCGCGCCCTGGTGCTCGCCTCGGCGCTGCTGCTCAGCGGCCTGTGGATCGTCCTCGACGCCGCCGGCGTGGCGATGCCGTCGCTGGCGCGCCACTGGCCGCTGTTCGTCATCCTCGGCGGCGTCGCCTCGCTCGCCGACTACACCTGGGTGTCGCGGCGCCCTGGCGCCCTGGGTCTCGGAGTCTTCGGCGTGACGCTGGGGGTCGATCTCTATCTGCTCACTTTGCGGGAGCTCTCCTGGCGGCGGGTGGGCCTCTGGGGGCCGGGCATCTACCTCGCCGTCGGCCTCGGCTGCCTGGCGGCGTGGGGCGCCGATCGCCAGCGCTCGCCGCGCCTGCTGGTGGTGGGCGGCGCCGCCCTCGGGCTGGCGATCACCTTCTGGGCCCGCGGCGCCATCCCCATGGCGCTCTTTTGGGGCGGCCTGCTGCTGCTGCTCGGGGTGGCGATCGTGGTGAGCGTTCTGCGGCGCGCCCGCTAGCTCATCCGCTCCGCGTCGCGCCCGCCCCTTCCGTGCCACCCAGCAGCCGCTCGAGCTCCTCGATGTCCACCGGCTTGACCAGGTGCCGGTCGATCCCCGCCGCGGCGGAGCGCCGGCGGTCCTCCTCGCGGCCGTAGCCGGAGAGGGCCACCAGGAGGGAATCGGCGAGCCCCGGCAGCCGGCGCAGCCGCAGTGCCACCTCGAAGCCGTCGACCCCCGGCAGACCGAGGTCGAGCAGCACGACGTCGGGCCGCCGGCTCGCCGCGCGCTCCAGGGCCGCCGGGCCGTCGAGGGCGATCTCGGTGCTGCACCCCTGCAGCCGCACCAGCTCGGCGAGGCTCTCGGCGGCGTCCGGCTGATCCTCGACGATCAGCACGTGTGGGCGCCCCGGCACCGCAGGCTCGAAGGTCCGCATCATCGGTGGCGCGGCCGTCTCGGCCGAGGCCGGGGGATGCGCCGGCAGCCGTACGACGAACTCGCTGCCGCGGCCGGCCCCCGCGCTGTGCGCCGCGATGGTGCCGCCGTGCAGCTCGATGATGCGCTGCACCAGCGTCAGGCCGATGCCGAGCCCGCCGCGGGCGCGGTCGAGCGAGCGGTCTCCCTGTGTGAAGAGCTCGAAGATGTGCGGCAGCAGCTCGGGCGGGATGCCGAGCCCATCGTCGTTCACCCGCACCACCGCGGCCTCCCCCTGGCGCTCCAGCTTGACGCCGATGTGACCGCCGGGCTCGGTGTATTTGGCGGCGTTGTGCAGCAGGTTGGCGAACACCTGCTCGAGCCGCATCGGGTCGCCGGCGAGCGTCATTGGCTCGGGCGGGCGCTCGAGCGTGATGTGGTGGCGGCGCTCGTCGATCCACGGCTGTGCCGTCTCCACCGCCCGCACCACCACCGCCCGCAGGTCGAGCGGCTCGGCGCGCAATGAGATCTCGCCGCGGGTGATGCGCGACACCTCGAGCAGGTCATCGACCAGCCGCCGCAGCAGCCGCACCTGGCGGTCGATGACGTCCAGCATGCGCGTGCCGTTGCCGCTGCCGCCACCGGCGCGCAGCACCTGCATGGCGTTGGAGACCGCTCCCAGCGGGTTGCGTAGCTCGTGGCCGAGCATGGCGAGGAACTCGTCCTTGCGCTGGTCGGCCTCGGCAAGCTCGTCGGCTCGCCGGCGCAGCTCCTGCTCGAGCGCCTTGCGCTCGGTGATGTCGGTGAGCGTGCCCACCCATTCGCGGATCCGCCCGTCACCTCCCTTGACCGGCACCGCGCGGCTGCGCACGTCGCGCCAGTTGCCGTCGCGCGCGCGCACTCGCATCTCCTGCACGTGCGGCGTGCCGGTGGCCAGCGAGCGCGCCCACACCTCCGCCACCACGCCGCGATCGTCCGGGTGGAGGCGCTCCATCCAGCCCCGCCCCAGCGTCTCGCTGGACTCCTGCCCGGTGAACTCCCGCCAGGTGGGAAGCTCCTCGACCACGTCGCCCACCGGGTCGGTGATCCACACCACCTGCGCCGAGGCGAGCACCAGCGAGCGGTAGCGCTCCTCGCTCTGGCGCAGTGCCTTCTCGGTGCGCTTCTGCTCGGTGATGTCGGAGACCGCCGCCAGCCACCCGGTGCACACGCCCTGGCCGTCGATGAGCGGCGAGAGGTGGACGAGGGCGTCGAAGCGCTCGCCGTCGCGGCGCTGGAACCGCAGGGTGAAGCCGCCCGGTGGCGCCTCGCCGGCGATGGTGGCGGCGAACGCCTGCTGGATGGTCTCGTGCTCCTCGGGCGGCCAGTAGGCGAAGGGGGGCCGGGCGCCGATCAGCTCTTCGCCGCTCCAGCCCACCTGCCGCGCGAACGCCGGGTTGACGTAAGTCTGGCGACCCTGCGGGTCGATGGCGGCGATGCCGGCGGGGATCGACTGCTCGACCGCCTCGCGGAAGGTCGCCTCGGCGCGCAACCGCTGCTCGGAATCGCGAGCGGCATCCGTGCGCCGCCGCTCGGCGCGATCGCGCTCGGCGATGGCCGCCGCGAGCAACAGGCCGGTGACCGCCAGCACGCCGAGGTAGGCCTGCAGCAGCACCAGCCCCTCGTGCGACGACGGGCCGGCGAACGGGCCGTAGCCCCTGAGCGTGCCGGCGATCGCCACCGCCGAGGCGGCGAAGGCGACCAGCGTGGCGCCGCGCGGCCCGCCGCGCATCGCCGCCCACACCAGGAAGGGGAAGACGGCGTAGTCGAGGGCAGGACCGGGCACCAGCGGTGAGATCGGCCCCTGGCTGAAAACCAGGGCGCAGAGGGCCACCAGGACGCCGATGATGGCGCACAGCTCGGCGCTGCGTTCGGGCGGCCACCGCGGTCGCGCCGGCGAGAAGGCGCAGAGCAGGACCGGCGCCACCACCAGCGCGCCCATGGCATCGCCCAGCCACCAGACTCCCCACAAGGTCGCGTAGCGCGACCAGGGCTCGACGCCGCCGAGGCAGAGGCTGGCGACGCCGATGGTGGCGGCGATCGTCGTCGCCGCCCCGGCGGCGAGGCCGATGAGGCCCAAGACGTCGCGCATGCCGTCGAGGGCGGTGCGGAACGGCCGCCCGAGCTGCAGCAGCCAGCCAGCGATCAGCGCCTCCAGGGTGTTGCCCAGGGCGATGCCCGCCGCGGTGGGCAGCGGCTCGTGGGCGGTGGCGTTGGCGAGCAGGGCGCCGAGGGCGATCGCCGGCCAGACGCGCGGGCCGAAGAGGAGCACGGCGGCGAGAGCGATCCCCGTCGGCGGCCAGACCGGCGACACCTGGCGGGCGAGGAAGGCCATCGACAGCCCCAGCTTGGCGCCGGCGAAGTAGAGCGCGGCGATGGTGAGCAACAAGACCCACGACGCCGGCCCGCGGCGCCAGCGCTGGCGCAGGGTCGCGTCGTGGTTGCCGGGGACGGCGGCGGCCGGCTCGGAGGGGCTCTGGGTGGCCATGGGCAGACGATTCACAGCGTAGCCGGACGGGCGCCGACAGACAACCGGCGCCCGCCGCGCTTCCGCCTGCACCCACT
>DASYUP010000736.1:0-8414 GCA_036001185.1 Thermoanaerobaculia bacterium | reverse complement strand
GAACGCCGAGAAGCCGGCGAAGGAAACCGCCGCGAAGCCGGCTGCCAAGCCGGCGGCGAAGAAGACTGCGAAGCCCGCCGCTGCCTCCAAGAGAGTGCCGGCGGCAGCGGCCGCCGCCGGAGCGTAAGGAGAGACTGTGGGTCAGAAGACACACCCCTACGGGTTCCGCCTCGGGTACAACCGCACCTGGCATTCGCGCTGGTACGCGGGCAACGACTACTCGAAGCTGCTGCACGACGACTTGAAGCTGCGCAAGCAGCTCAAGGAGCAGCTCAAGCACGCCGGCGTCTCCGAGATCGACATCGAGCGCGCCGCCGAGCGGCTGCGGGTGTCGATCTACACCTCGCGCCCGGGCATCATCATCGGCCGCAAGGGCGCCGAGGTGGATCGCCTGCGCGACGACCTGATGAAGCAGATGGGGCGGCCGGTACACATCAACATCCAGGAGATCCAGCGTCCCGAGCTCGACGCCCAGCTGGTGGCCGAGAACGTCGCCCAGCAGCTGGTGCGGCGCGTCTCCTTCCGCCGCGCCATGAAGAAGGCGATGGAGTCGGCGTTCCGCTTCGGCGCCAAGGGCGTGAAGATCATGGTCGCCGGCCGGCTGGGCGGCGCCGAGATCGCCCGCACCGAGTGGTACCAGGACGGCCGCCTGCCGTTGCACACGCTCAAGGCCGACATCGACTACGGCTTCGCCGAGGCCCACACCACCTATGGCGTCATCGGCGTCAAGGTGTGGGTCTACAAGGGTGACCTGCTCAAGGAGAAGAGCCGCCGCGCCGCCTGAGGGCGCGTTGCAGATCGGGAGCACGCATCATGTTGATGCCCAAGAAGGTCAAGTACCGCAAGCACCACCGCGGCCGGCGCAAGGGCCCGGCCAAGGGCGGCCACTACATCGCCTTCGGCGACTATGCCCTGCAGGCGGCGGAGCCGGCGTGGGTGACGGCGCGGCAGATCGAGGCCGCCCGTATCGCCATCACCCGCGCCGTCAAGCGCGGCGGCAAGCTGTGGATCCGCGTCTTCCCCGACAAGGCGATCACCAAGAAGCCGCTCGAGACCCGCATGGGCAAGGGCAAGGGCAACCCCGAGGAATGGGTGGCGGTGGTCAAGCCCGGTCGCATCATGTACGAGCTCGAAGGGGTCACCCCCGACGTGGCGGCCGCGGCCATGCGGCTCGCCGCCCACAAGCTGCCGATGAAGACCCGTTTCCTCTCCCGGGACCAGCCGGTCCTCTAGGCCGGAGCACGAGCGATGAAGGCTAAGGTTCTACGCGACAAGACGGTGGACGAGCTGCGGGCGCAGGAGAAGGAGCTATCACAACAGCTCTTCGCCCTGCGGCTGAACAAGTCGACGGGACAGCTGGAATCGCCCGCCAAGGTGCGGGCGGTGCGGCGCGACCTGGCCCGCGTGCTGACGGTGCTCGGCCAGAAGGGATGACGTGAGATGAACGACAACACGCAGAGCAGCCGCCAGACCCTCACCGGGAAGGTGGTCAGCGACAAGATGGACAAGACGGTGGTGGTGCTGGTCGAGCGCACCGTGATGCACGACCTCTACCAGCGCTATGTCTGGCGCAGCAAGAAGTTCCACGCTCACGACGAGAAGAACGAGGCGAAGGTGGGCGACGAGGTGGTGATCGTCTCCACCCGGCCGCTGTCAGCCACCAAGCGCTGGCGCCTGCAGGAGATCGTCAAGCGGGCCGAGGTCGGGTGAAGCCATGATCCAGATGGGTACCATTCTCGACGTCGCCGACAACACCGGCGCCAAGAAGATCGCCTGCATCACCGTGCTCGGCGGCTCGACCGGCGACTACGGCCACCTCGGCGACATCATCAGCGCCTCGGTCAAGGAAGCGGCGCCGGACGGCACGGTGAAGAAGGGGGCGGTGGTCAAGGCGGTGATCGTGCGTACGGTGCGCGCCACTCGCCGCGCCGACGGCAGCTACATCCGCTTCGACAACAACGCCGCGGTGATCATCAACGAGGCGAAGGAGCCGGTCGGCACTCGCGTCTTCGGCCCCGTCGCCCGCGAGCTACGCGAGCGCCGCTTCATGAAGATCATCTCGCTGGCGCCGGAAGTCATCTGAGCAAAAGAAGGCTGTGATGGAAAAAGTGCATTCTGTCGACAAGGCGAAGATCAAGAAGAACGACCGCGTCAAGGTGATCGCGGGCAAGGACAAGGGCCGCGAGGGCCGCGTTCTGCGCGTGCTGCCGGACGTCAACCGGGCGATCGTCGAGGGTGTGAACTTCACCAAGAAGCACACGAAGCCGAACCCGCAGCGGCAGGTCAAGGGCGGCATCCTGGAGAAGGAGGCGCCCATTCGCATGGACAACTTACAGGTGGTCTGCAGCGAGTGCGGGCGGCCCAGCCGCCTGGGGCGCAAGCGCCTCGAGGACGGCAGCGGCGTGCGCTTCTGCAAGGCCTGCGGCGCCACCCTCGGCAGCTAGACAGACCGGCAGCTAGGCAGACGAGAACGAGACATGGCCAAGAAGAAGAGCGAAGAGACCCCGGCAGCGACGCCCGAGACTGCGGCGGCGAAGTCCGAGACGGCGGCGGCCAAGGCTGACAAGGCAGCGGCCAGGGCTGACAAGGCGGCAGCCAAGGCTGACAAGGCGGCAGCCAAGGCCGACAAGGCGGCAGCCAAGTCCGACAAGGCGGCAGCCAAGTCCGACAAGGCGGCGGCGAAGCCCGAGAAGGCGCCGGCCAAGGTGGAGAGGAGCGGCCCACGCTACGTCTCCCGCCTGCGCCAGCGCTACCGGACCGATGTGGTGCCGAAGCTGATGCAGGAGTTCGGCATAAAGAATCCGATGGCGGTGCCGCGGCTGGAGAAGATCTCCCTCAACATGGGGCTCGGCGAGGCGTCGCGCAACATCAAGGTGCTCGACGACGCCATCCTCGAGATGCAGGCGCTGGCCGGCCAGAAGCCGACCATGACACGAGCCAAGAAGTCGATCGCCGCCTTCAAGCTGCGTGAGGGCATGCCCATCGGCGCCCGCGTCACGCTGCGCGGCGATCGCATGTGGGACTTCCTCGACCGTCTGATCAGCATCGCCCTGCCGCGGGTGCGCGACTTCCGCGGCGTTCCGCGCAAGAGCTTCGACGGGCGCGGCAACTACACGCTGGGGGTCAAGGACCAGCTGATCTTCCCCGAGATCGACTACAACAAGGTCGAGAGCACCAAGGGGATGAACATCACCATCACCACGACTGCTGGCAACGACGAGCGGGCGCTGTTCCTGCTGCGTGAGCTCGGCATGCCGTTCACGGCTCGCTAAAGGAGCACCCGCGTGGCCACCACCGCCAAAGTCGCCAAGACCCACAAGAACCTCAAGTACGCCGTTCGGCAACGCAACCGTTGCAAGAACTGCGGCCGGCCGCGCGGCTATCTACGCAAGTTCGGCCTCTGCCGCATCTGCTTCCGGCTGCTGTCGCTGCAGGGCTACCTGCCGGGCGTCATCAAGGCCAGCTGGTAGGCGCGAGGAGAGAGAAGCGTTATGTCGATGACCGATCCCATCGCGGACCTGCTGGCCAGGATCCGCAACGCCCTTCGCGCCAAGCACGACCGCCTGGACGTGCCGGCCTCGCACGTGAAGCTCGAGCTGTGCCGCATCCTCAAGGAGGAGGGGTACATCAAGAACGTCAAGGTGGTGGAGGAGAGGCCGCGCGACCTGTTGCGCATCTTCCTCTCCTACACCAAGGAAGGGGCGCCCGTGATCTCCCGCATGCGGCGCGTCTCCACTCCCGGCCGCCGCGTCTATCGCGGCGCCGACGCCGTCAAGCCGGTGCTCAACGGGCTGGGGATCGGCATCGTCTCGACCTCCAAGGGGTTGATGACCGACCGCCAGGCGCGTGACCAGCGGGTGGGCGGCGAGATCCTCTGCGAAGTCTGGTAGGGAGCCTGCACCATGTCGCGTATTGGTAGAAAGCCCATCCCCGTTCCCGGTGGCGTCAAGGTGAAGATCGACGGCAGCGTCGTCACCGCCGAGGGACCCAAGGGGAAGGTGACCCAGGTCCTCGCCACCGGCGTCGGCGTCGAGGCCAACGACAACCAGCTCACCGTCACCCGCGTCAACGACGAGCGCAAGACGCGGGCCCTGCACGGGTTGACGCGGGCGCTGCTCGCCAACGCCGTGCAAGGCGTGGCGCAGGGATTCAGCAAGTCCCTCGAGGTGGTGGGCGTCGGCTTTCGCGCCGAGGTCAAGGGCCGCGAGCTGCACATGGCCCTCGGCTACTCCCACCCCGTGGTGTTCGCCATCCCCAAGGGGATCGACGTGGCAGTGGAGAAGAACACCCGCATCACCGTCACCGGCGCCGATCGCCAGCAGGTCGGCCAGGTGGCTTCCGAGATTCGTGGCCTGCGGCGACCCGACCCTTACAAGGGCAAGGGTGTGCGCTACAGCGACGAGCGGCTGCGCCTCAAGGTCGGCAAGGCCGGGGGCAAGTAGGAGAGCGCCATGACCGATTTGGCCAAGCGATCGCAACGAAAGACCTGGCGGCGCCAACGGGCGCACCTGCGGGTGCGCAGCACCGTCTCCGGTACCGCCGCGCGCCCGCGGCTGTCAGTGTTCAAGAGCCTGCGTTATGTCTACGCGCAGCTGATCGACGATGCCAAGGGGATCACCCTGGCGACTGCGAGCTCGCTCGAGCCGCAGCTCAAGCAGCAGCTGGGCAAGGGCACCGGCAACGCCGAGGCCGCCAAGCTGGTGGGCGCGACGCTCGCCGAGCGGGCCAAGCAGGCAGGCATCGAAAAGGTGGTCTTCGACCGCAGCGGCTACGTCTACCACGGCCGGGTGAAGGTGCTGGCGGAAGCGGCGCGGGAAAGAGGTTTGGACTTCTGATGCACCTGGAGATCTCGAGAAGGAGCAGCTCTTGAACCGCGAGTTCGACTCGGATTCCGAGTACTACGAGCAGGTAGTCAACATCAACCGCGTCACCAAGGTGGTGAAGGGCGGCAAGAACTTCTCGTTCTCTGCGCTGGTAGTCATCGGCGACGGCAACGGCCGCGTCGGCTACGGTGCCGGCAAGGCGCGTGAGGTGCCGCTGGCCATCCGCAAGGGGATCGAGATCGCCAAGAAGAACCTGGTCACCGTGCCGCGCAAGGGCAGCACCGTGCCGCACGAGGTGATCGGCCAGTTCGGCGCCGGCCGCGTGCTGGTCAAGCCGGCCTCTCCCGGCACCGGCGTCATCGCCGGTGGTGCGGTGCGGGCGGTGATGGAGTGCGCCGGCATCCAGGACATCCTCACCAAGTCGCTGGGCACCACCAACCCTCACAACGTGGTGAAGGCGACCTTCGCCGCCCTCGGGATGCTGCGCTCGGAGGCTGACGTGATGGCGATGCGCGGGCTCGACCGGCCGACGTCAGCGGCGAAGCCCGCCGCTACCGAGACGGCAACGGCGGCCGTCGAGGCGCCGGTGGCGCCGGCGCCGGCGACCGAGTAAGGGCTGCGACCATGACGGCCAAGAAGAAGAGCGGTGGTCAGATGTTGAAGATCCAGCAAGTCCGTAGCGGCATCGGGTTCCCGCGCACGCAGCGCGAGGTGCTCAAGAGCCTTGGTCTGCGCCGCATCCGTCACGTGGTCGAGCGCCAGGACAGCCCCGCCGTGCGCGGCGCGGTCGCCAAGATCTCTCACCTGGTCGAGATCATCGACTAAGAGACTCGCCGGTCGACATCGTCGACCAAGAGTCCCGGTTTTACTTAGACCCAGAAGCGTCGAGGATTGATCATGAAGTTGCACGAGCTGGCTCCGGCCAAGGGCAGCAAGCACAGCAGGAAGCGGGTCGGGCGCGGCCCCGGCTCCGGCCTCGGCAAGACCGCGGGCAAGGGGCACAAGGGGCAGAAGTCGCGCTCCGGCTACGCCCGGCAGGCGGGGTTCGAGGGCGGCCAGATGACCCTCGTCCGTCGCGTCCCCAAGCGCGGCTTCACCAACCTCTTCAGGACCACCTACTCGGTGGTGAACCTGCACCAGCTCGAGGGGTTCGAGCGTGAAGTGACCCCCGAGTCGCTGGTCGAGCACGGCCTGGTGAAGAGTGGCGCGCTGGTCAAGGTGCTGGGTGACGGCGAGGTGAGCAAGCCGCTCACCGTGGTGGCCCACAAGTTCAGCCGTTCGGCGCGCGCCAAGATCGAGGCGGCCGGCGGCAGCTGCCAGGAGTACGCTTCGTGATCGAGAGCTTCCGGAACATCTTCGCGATTCCGGACCTCCGGAAGCGCCTGACGTTCACTTTCCTCATGCTGGCGGTGTATCGGGTGGGATGCTTCATCCCTACCCCGGGCGTGAACTCGAAGGCCTTGCTCGAGTTCATCAAGTCCACCGAAGGCACCTTCCTGGGCTTCGTCAACACCTTCACCGGCGGCAGCCTGTCGCGGGTGGCGGTGTTTGCGCTCGGGATCATGCCCTACATCACCGCCTCGATCATCCTGCAGCTGCTGACGGTGGTCTGGCCGTACCTCGAGAAGCTCTCCAAGGAGGGCGAGCTGGGGCGGCGGAAGATCACCCAGTACACGCGCTACGGCACGGTGGCGATCTCCTTCGTCCAGTCGCTGGGCATCGCCGTCTTCCTCGAGCGCAACAACACGCCCGGCGGCGCGGCGCTGGTGCTCAATCCCGGCTGGGGCTTCCGGCTGATGACCATCCTCACGCTCACCACCGGCACGGTGTTCGTGATGTGGCTGGGCGAGCAGATCACCGAGCGGGGCGTCGGCAACGGCATTTCGCTCATCATCTTCGCCGGCATCGTCGTGCGGCTCCCGCACGGCGTCGTCGACACCTTCCGCAAGTTGGAGTCGGGGGCGCTGTCGATTCTCACCATCATCGTCCTCGCCGCCTTCATGCTGGCGGTGGTCGCCTTCATCGTCTACATGGAACGCGCCCAGCGACGGATCCCGGTGCAGTACGCGAAACGCGTGATGGGACGCAAGGTCTACGGCGGCCAGAGCACCTACCTGCCGTTGCGCGTCAACACCGGCGGCGTCATCCCGGTGATCTTCGCCAGCTCGGTGGTGATGGTGCCCAGCACCCTCGCCTCCTTCTGGCCCAACTCCAAGCTGGCGGTGTCGATCGCCGACTACATCCGCTGGGGGCAGCCGCTCTACTACCTGTTGCAGGTCGTGGCGATCGTCTTCTTCAGCTACTTCTACGTCTCGATCATCTTCAATCCCAACGACTTGGCCGAGAACATGCGGAAGTACGGCGGCTTCATCCCCGGCATCCGCACCGGCAAGCGCACCGCCGAGTACATCGACACGGTGCTCACCCGCATCACCCTGGTGGGCTCGCTCTACCTGGCGGCGGTGACCATCCTGCCGGAGTTCCTCATCGCCGGCGTCAAGGTGGAGGCAGTCCCCGGCATCGGGCCGGCGCTCGACGCCTTTCTGCCGGCCTTCTTCACTCAGGGCCTGGGCATCAGCTTCTACTTCGGCGGCACCTCGCTGCTGATCGTCATCGGCGTGGCGATGGACTTCTTGCAGCAGGTCGAGAGCCAGCTGGTGATGCGCAACTACGAAGGGTTCATGAAGCGGGGGAGGATCCGTGGCCGACGCGGCTGAGCGACCGCCGGCCACGCGCCTCTTGCTGTTCGGCCCTCCCGGCGCGGGGAAGGGCACGCAGGCGGCGTTGCTGGCTCAGCGGTTGGGCATCCCGGCGATCTCCACCGGCGAGGAGCTGCGCCAGGCAGTGGCCGGTGGCACCGAGCTCGGCCGCAGGGTCGGGTCGATCATTGCCGGCGGGGCGCTGGTCGACGACGCCACCATGGCCGAGGTGGTGCGCGAGCGGCTGGCGCAGGCCGATGCCCGCGTCGGCTTCCTGCTCGATGGCTACCCGCGGACGCTGGCGCAGGCCGAGACCCTGGAAGAGATCCTCCGCCGCCAGGGCCAGGCGCTCGATGCGGCGATCTTCCTCGAGGTGCCGGAGGACGAGCTGGTGCGCCGTCTCTCGGGGCGCCAGCGGGCCGACGACCGCAAGGAAGTGGTGCGCGAGCGGCTGCACGTCTACGAGAAAAAGACCGCGCCCCTGGTGGGCTATTACGGCCAGCGCGGCCTGCTGCGGCAAATCGACGGCAACCAGGCCGTGCCCGAGGTCGCCGAGGCGATTCTCGCCGCCCTGCGCCCGGGCCGCGCGCCGAACCGGGCGCGCAGCGCCGATGCGCCGAGCTTCTTGCGGAGCCTCAGTTGAGGAGGCGATGACCGTGGTGCTGAAGACGCCAGGCGAGCTCGAGCTGATGGACGAGGCCAATCGCATCGTCCATGGTGTGCTGACCGGGCTCGGGAAGATGATCGCCCCCGGCGTCACCACCCGCGAGCTCGACCGCTACGCCGAGGGCGAGATCCGCCGCGCCGGCGCGGTGCCGGCGTTCCTCCACTACAAGGGGTATCCGGCGACGCTCTGCACCTCGATCAACGACGTCATCGTGCACGGCATCCC
>DASYUP010000735.1:0-5970 GCA_036001185.1 Thermoanaerobaculia bacterium | reverse complement strand
GGGCGTGCGGCTCGTGAGCGGCGGGCGCGACAGGATCGCCCTTCACTCCCCGGATGTTACGGCATCGCCGCTCAGCGCGAGAACGTGCCGACGAAGGCGCCGCGGCGATTGGTGGCATTCCACGGCGAGCCCAGCGCGTCGCTGCGGAAGGCGTGCTCGAGGGCCACCGCCGGCGTGGCGTCGACCCCCTGCGCCAGCGGCAAGGCCACCAGCGTCTCGTCGCCGCACAGGGCGTCGAGGCGGTTGAAGGGCCGCGTGCGCAGCTCCGCCAGGCTGCCGACCTCGAGGCGTCCGAGGGCGCGACGGGGATCGATGGCGAGCTGGATGGGCGCCGGCTGCACCGCCACCACGTCGCCGAGGATGGCGCCCGCCTCCGCGCGCGCCAGCGCCTCGAGCGCAGTGCGCTGGCTGGCGCTGGCCCCCTCGTCGACGAGGATCAGCGAGTGGGCGGCGGCCGCGGTCGCCGTCTTGGCACCGAGCGCCCCGTCGGCCCGTACCACCACCACCACCGAGAGGCCGGCGAGGCCGACGCCGCCCCAGTCGCCCTCTTCGATGCGCCAGGCGAGGATGGCGGCGTGTCCGTCGCCACGGGCGGCACCGGTGCAGGGACCGCCGTAGACGTCGGCGGTGCGCGCTTCGAGATAGGAGCCGCGCACGGCGGCCGCCGCCGGCAACGCGGCGAGGACCAGCACGATGACTGCGCCGACGACGAGGCCGAGGGCGGGCCTGGGCAAAGGTGGACCTCCCGAAGGGGAGCGCATCCTACCGGGTGGCAGGCCGGGGCGCAACCCCCGCCGCGCGAGCTGCGCGAGCGCCCCCGCGCGAGCGCCCGCCGATGTTCAAGTCGTCATCGCGAGGCCCGCTGGGCCGTGGCGATCTCGACGCCGAGATCGCCACGTCGCTTCGCTCCTCGCGATGACCAGGCTCAGGAGCAAGGGTCGGTGCCGATGTCGCGCGCGACTGCTGCAGCGGCTTGCCATCACGATCCTCGCCCTTCCAGGTCCAGGTGCCCCAGCGCCGACCCAGCACCGTCCCACTACAATCCGCCCATGCCCGGCCAGCGCCTCTTCCTCATCGACGGCTACTCGAACATCTTCCGGGCGTACTACGCCATCCGCAACCTCTCCAACTCCAAGGGCCAGCCGACCAACGCCGTCTACGGCTTCCACAACATGCTGCGCAAGCTGCTGCGCGAGGAGCAGCCCGACCTCGTGGGGGTGGCGTGGGACGTCTCGGCGCGCACCGCGCGCAGCGAGAAGTTCGAGGCCTACAAGGCCAACCGCACGCCGATGCCCGAAGACCTGCGGCCGCAGATCGCCTGGATCCGCAAGCTGCTCGAGGGCTACCGCATCCCGATCCTCGAGCTCGCCAGCTGGGAGGCCGACGACGTGCTCGGCACACTCGCCGTGCAGGCCGCGGCGAAGGGTTACGAGGTGGTGATCGTCTCCGCCGACAAGGACCTCATGCAGTTGGTGGGGCCGGGGGTGTCGCTCTACCACACCGGCCGCGAGAAGCTCTACGACGCGGCGCTGGTGGCCGCGGACTTCGGCGTGGCACCGGCCCTGGTCCCCGACGTGCTCGCCCTCATGGGCGACGCGATCGACAACATCCCCGGCGTGCCGGGCATCGGCGAGAAAGGTGCCAAGTCGCTGATCGCCGAATACGGCAGCCTCGAGGCGCTGCTCGACCGCGCCGGCGAGGTGAGCCGCAAGGCCTACCGCGAGGGGCTGATGCAGCACCGCGAGCAGGCGCTGCTGTCGCGCGAGCTGTCGACCATCAAGACCGACCTGCCGCTCGCCCTCGATACCGCGGCGCTGCAGCGCCAGCCCCCCGACACCGAGACCCTCAAGCAGGCCTTCGCCGAGCTCGAGTTCTTCTCCCTGCTCGAGGAGCTGCAGACGGTGGCCGCCGTGCACGAGCTGCCGCAGGCGGAGGAGGTGACCAGCGCCGCCGAGCTGCCGGCGTTGCTCGCTGCCCTGCCCGAGCGCGTCTCGCTGCTGGCGCTGGGACCGGAGGCGCCCGTCGGCGTGGCCTTCGCCGACGCCGCCGGCAACCCGCGCTGGCTCGACTTCCGCCGCGACGGCCTGCGCGGCGCGTTCGCGGCGACGCTCGCCGGCTGGCTCGCCGAGCCCGGCCGCCGCCTGGTGGGGCACGACCTCAAGGAGGTGCTGCGGCTCGCTCCCGGGGTCGCCGCCTGCTGTGGTCTCGACGACGTCATGCTCTGGTCCTACCTGCTCAACCCGGCGCTCAAGGGGACCAGCCTGGAGGAGATCGCCCTCGAAGGGCTGCAGCATCGCGCCTACACCTACCAGGACGCCGGCTGGGCGAAGGGACAGGAGCCCGCCCTCGGCGACCACCGCCTGCTCGCCCTCGCCGGCGAGCGGCTCGATCTGCTCGACAAGCTCGCCGCCCGCCTCGCTGGCCAGCTCGGCGACGGCCCGCTGGCCCGCGTCTACCGCGACATCGAGGCGCCGCTGGTCGGCGTGCTGATGGCGATGGAGGAGGCGGGCGTGCTGCTCGACGTCCCCTTCCTGCAGAAGATGGGTGGCGAGCTGGCGACCGAGCTGGCGAGCCTCGAGCGGCAGGCGCACGAGATCGCCGGTGAGCCCTTCAACCTCGGCTCGCCGCGGCAGCTCGGCGAGATCCTCTTCGACCGGCTCGGTTACCCGGTGCTCAAGCGCACCCGCAAGACCAAGAGCTACTCGACCGACGTCGAGACGCTGCAAGATCTCGCCGCCCGCGGCTTCCCGCTCGCCGAGGTGGTGATGCGCCACCGCGAGCTGGCGAAGCTCAAGGGGACTTACGTCGACGCCTTCCCGCTGCTGGTCGACGCCGGCGGCCGGCTGCACACCCGCTACGAGCAGGCGGTGGCGGCCACCGGCCGGCTGTCGTCGAAGGACCCCAACCTGCAGAACATCCCCATCCGTACGCCGGTGGGGCAGCAGATTCGCCGTGCCTTCGTCGCTCCGCCGGGGCGGGTGTTGCTGGTCGCCGACTACAGCCAGATCGAGCTGCGGCTGCTGGCTCACATCGCCGGCGAGGAGGCGATGCTGGACGCCTTCCGCAGCGGCCGCGACATCCACACGGCCACGGCGGCCACCGTCTTCGGCATCGCCCCCGAGCTGGTTTCTGCCGAGCAGCGGCGGGCGGCCAAGACCATCAACTTCGGCATCATCTACGGCATGAGCGCCTTCGGGCTGGGCAAGGCGCTCAAGATCCCGCCCAAGGAGGCGGAGCAGTTCATCGCCGCCTACCGCGCGCGCTACCCGGGCGTTACCCGCTACACCGAAGAGACCGTGGCGAGCGCCCTGCTCACCGGCAAGGTGGAGACGCTCTACGGTCGCGCGCGGTTCCTCCCCGAGCTGCAGAGCCGCAACTACGCGGTGCGCGAGAACGCCCGGCGCATGGCGATCAACGCCCGCATCCAGGGCACCGCCGCCGACCTGCTCAAGCTGGCGATGGTGGCGGTCCACCGGCGGCTGGCGGCCGAGCATCCCGAGGCGCGCCTGCTGCTCACCGTTCACGACGAGCTGGTGCTCGAGGTGCCGACGTCGGAGGCCGAGCCGGTGGCGGCGCTGGTGAAGCGCGAGATGGAGGGGGTGGCGACGCTCAGCGTGCCGCTGGAGGTGGAGACGGGGTGGGGCAGCAACTGGTACGAGGCGAAGGCGTGAGCTCGTAGCCGGGACCAACAGCAGGTGTCAACGGGCGATCTGCTCGTCCTGCGCCAGCAGGCGCTTCTCCTCGGCCTTGCTCTCGCGCCAGTACTCGGCGAAGTCGCCACCCTTCGGCCCCACCTTGTTGACCGCCCCCGCCACCCAGGGTGGCATCTCGTCGGGATCGGCGCGTACGCCGAGCCGGGCGAGCAGGTTGCCGATGTCGGCGAGGAACTTGAGCACGGCGAAGGGGCCGAAGACGCCCACCGTCCCGGTCTGCAGCCCCACCCACATGCCGACGATCACCACCAGGTGGATGAGCGTTACCCGGTTGACGGTGGTCTGCGCCAGCTCGCGGATCCAGGCGAAGGGGCGCTGGCGGATGCCGAGGAGGTCGAGGCCGAAGGCGGCCAGCTGGATGGCGCCGACGCCAAGCACGCCGTGGCGTAGGGCGGTGGCGTCGGGCCGGGCAGCGAGCAGCTTGCCGACCACCAACCAGAGCAGCAGCCCGTGGATGGCGGTGGCGGCGCAAGCAGCAACCAGGAACTCGGCGAGGAAGCTGCCTTTCTGCTCGCCCCGAGGTGGTCGTAGCGGCTTGCCGGGCCGACGCTTGGGCGGTCCGTCACCCGACTGCAGTTGCAGCTGCAGCCGCTGGTAGCCGCGCTTCCTGGTGAGGGCGCGGTGGATGACGATGCGCGCCACCACCAGCAGCGAGCCGATGAGGTTCTCCCACCAGTAGAGGGTCAGCGCGGTGGCGCCGCTCCAGCCCTGCCAGAAGACGCCGATGACCGGGATGGCGTTGATCCCGACCAGCGGCAGCAGGCGGCGGAGCAGGTCCATGGCGGGTTACGGCCTGGCGGCAAACGCGGCGCGGGAGCGGCCCCTGGTGGGCCGCCCCATATACGGGGAAACGACGAGCGCGCCCGGAGTGGGCCGCGCCTCGCGCCCACCCTCAGCGCCCGGCGGCGCCGGCTCGCATGGTGTGGCCGTCGGCGAGCCGGGTCAGCGCCACGAACGCCGCATCGCGATGGAGGCTCTTGAACACCACGTCGTCGCGCGCCTCCTGCATCTCCATGCTGCGCACCGCGTCGGTGCGCTCGTATTCGTAGAAGTGCCGGTGTAACAGCGCCAGCGCCTGCTCGCGGTGGCCGAGCTGGGCGTGAATGGCGGCCAGGTTGTACGACGCCTGCAGCATCCCCTGGTAGCGCGACGCCACCGCCTCCGCCTCCGCCGGCCGGCCGAGCGCCACGTATTGAGTGGCGGCGAAGATCAGGTTGTAGGGATCCGCGGGATCGATCTTCAGCGCCTGCTCGACGTAGCCGTAGGCCTTCTGCGCCTGGCCCTCGGAGGCCCAGTAGACCGCCAGGTTGCGGTAGGTGAGGGCGAGCGGGAAGGCGGCGAGCGACTGCGCGAAGAGGTCCAGCCCGCGGGCGAACTCGCCGGCGTGGATGGTCATCTTGCCGAGGCCGTGGAGCGCCACGGCGCGCGACAGCGGGTCGGCAGGGCGGGCGAGCAGCGCCTGGAAGATCGTCCGCGCCTCGTCCCAGCGACCGGTGTGGTGGCGGTGCAGCTCACCGAGGAAACGCAGCGGCACGGGGTCTCCAGGGTCGAGGTCGCGCGCCTGCTCGTAGGCGCGCTGCGCCGCCGCGATGTTCCCCGCGAGCTCGGCAGTCAGCCCCTGCTCGAGGGTCGCCACCATGCGCGCGTTCATGCCGTCGCTGAGGTTCGGCCACGGACCGTCCCACAGGGAGGAGCTCGCCGTGGGCACCGGCCGGCCGAGCGCGTCGAGCCCCTTGGCCGCCTTTTTGGCCAGCGAAGGGAAGAGGCAGCGCTCGCCGTAGACCTGCTGGTAGAGCGCCGCGGCGGCGTCGGCGTCGCCCGCCTTGGCCTTCGCCTTGGCGTCGTCGAGGGCCGCCTTGGCGGCGTCCTCGCGATCGTCGAGGGCCTTGCTCACCACCTTCTCGACGGCCGAGGTGTCGAGCTTGCCGCCGTTCGCCTCCACGCGTGCCACCTCGCTGCCGTCGGCGGCGGCGAGCACCGCCAGTGGCGCATCGCTGGCGGCGTGGAAGCGCTCGCGGACGTCGGCGTTGTCGGTGGTCACCACGGCCATGCCGACGCACTCGCCGGCCCACACCGCGAGCCGCCGGGAAGTCTGCAGCGGCGAGGCCTGCGCCTCGGCCGGCGAGGTGGGGAACCAGTAGAGGACGAGGCGGGTGGTCGGCGCCTCCGACCCGGCTGGGAGCACCTTCCACGGCACGTGGTAGACGCGCTCGGTCCCCATCCCGGCACTCCCCTCGGAGAAACCGCCCTCGCCGCC
>DASYUP010000734.1:0-5345 GCA_036001185.1 Thermoanaerobaculia bacterium | reverse complement strand
CTCTACCGCTGAGCTACATCGGCTGGGTGGGGGCTGGCGGGCGGGCGCCTGGTCGGTGCAGGCCGCCGGCGGGCCGGAAGGATAGCACCGGGCGCGGTAGTGGCTCAACGGCTGGCGGGGCGCTCGACGCGACCTGCCGGTCGCGCGCCGCTGCGCGCAGGAGAGGCGGGGTAGCGGCGGAAGGGGGGCGGAGCGCACTGCTCCGCCCCCGCGCAGAATCCGACGGTCAGAGGTTGCCGGAGCTGCCGCTCGACGAGCTCTTGTCGTCGTTGTTGTCGATCGATCCCCGGTGCTTGGAGGAGCTGCTCGAGGAGCCGCTCGAATCGACGCGGCCGCTGGAGCTGCTGCTCTGGATGTCGTCACGGCGAAGACCCTGGCCGCTCTGCGAGCCGGAGCTCGGCATGTTGATGTCCTTGGACTTCTCGTGCTTCATTTGCGACCTCCCTGGGGCATTTCTCCCCTGCCGCGGCGGCGGGGGCCATTCCCCGCCGCCGGGTCATGTTGCGAGGAAATCGCAAGATCGATGCCGGAATGGCCGGGCGCGAATCAGGCGGGTTTGCCGGTCGCTGGATCAGGCCGCCTGGCAACTGGTGACGTCGGGGAGCAGCCGCGCGATCTCGGCCGCCAGCTCGCGCGCCCGCAACGGCTTGGCGAGGTAGCCGTCCATACCGGCGGCGAGGCAGCGCTCGCGGTCTTCGACCATGACGCGCGCGGTGACCGCCACCACGGGGGTATGACGGCCGCTGCCGGACTCGCGCTCGCGCAGCGCGGCGGTTGCCGCCAGCCCATCGAGATGCGGCATCTGCAGGTCCATCAGCACCAGGTGGTAGCGCCGCCGTTCGAGCGCGGCGAGCGCCGCCCTGCCATCCGGCACGACGGTCGGCAAGTGGCCGAGCTTCTCCAGCAGCCGAGCAAGATGGCGCTGGTTGACCGGATGGTCCTCGGCTACCAGGACTCGAAGCAGCGGCAGCTCGCGCGACATCGAGACGGAAGTCGCAATGCTGGCGACCTTCGCCTGCGCCGCGTTCATCAGCTCGCTGGCATCGAGGAACCAGGCGTTGAAGCGGAACTCGCTGCCCTCCTCGGGCGAGCTGTCCACGGAGATCCGCCCGCCCATGAGCTCGACGAGCTGGCGGCAGATGGCGAGGCCGAGGCCGCTGCCGCCGAAACGCCGCGTGGTCGAGCCATCGGCCTGCCGGAAAGCGTCGAAGATCGCTCGCTGGGCGGCCGCCGGGATGCCCACGCCGGTGTCGCGCACGGCAAAGCGCACCTCGCGCCGGTCGCCGCTCACCCCGCCCGCCACCGCGGTGACGGTGACGCGTCCGCTCTCGGTGAACTTGATGGCGTTGCCGATGAGGTTGACCAGCACCTGACGCAGCCGCAGCGCGTCACCGTTGAAGAGATCCTGGACCTCGGGGGCGACTCGCAGGTCGAGCGCCAGCCCGCGCTCGCTGGCCACCACCTGTTGGGCGCGCACAATCTCCTCCAGCGTGCGGCGAAGGCTGAAGGGAATCGCCTCCAGCTCCAGGCGGCCGGCCTCGATCTTGGCGAAGTCGAGCACGTCGCCCACCACCTGTAGCAACGCGTTGGCGGAGCTACGCGCCAGCTCGAGGTACTCGCGCTGCTCGGCGGTGAGATCGGTGTCGAGGGCCAGCTCGGTCATGCCGATGATGCCGTTGAGCGGCGTGCGGATCTCGTGGCTCATGTTGGCGACGAACTGGCTCTTCGCCCGGCTCGCCTCCTCCGCCGCCACATTGGCAGCCCGCAGCTCCGACTCGACCTGCTCGCGGCTGCTGACGTCACGCTCGACGCCGCGGAAGCCGGTGACGCGGCCGTCCTGGTCAACGATCGCCCCGCCGCTGCTCTCCAGGAAGCGCACCGAGCCGTCGAGGTGGCGCCAGCGCGTAACGACGCCGTTCCAGCCACGTCGATTGGCGACCTCCGTCGGCATGGCGGCGAGCAGCTGCGCGCGGTCGTCGGGATCCATCATCTCGCACCAGCGATGGGCGAGCAGTTGGTCAGGACGCCAGCCGAGGATCCCCTCGACGGCGGGATTGGTATAGGTCAGCCGGCCCTGCAGGTCGGCCTCCCAGATCCACTCGGAGGTGCTCTCGACGATGGCGCGGAAGCGTTGCTGCGTCTGGCGGAGGGCGGCGAAGGCCTGCTGCCGCCGATCGACCTCGTCGAGCAGCGCGCGGTTGGCTTGTTCCAGCTCGCGAGTCCGCTGCACAACGCGCTCTTCGAGCTCCTCCTGCGCCGTGTGCAGGGCGGCCGTCGACAACGCCAGGCTGGCGGTCATGCGATTGAAGGCCACCGCCAGCCGGTCGAGCTCGCGGTGCCCCTTCTGCGGTACGCGCGCGGAGAGGTCGCCGGACGCCACCTTGGAGACCGCCGCCTCGAGCCGGGCGATGGGGGTGATGAAACCGCGGGCGACGAACACCAAGCAGACGGCCGTGGCCAGCGCCGCCAGCACGGCGCTGAGGACCAGCACGAAGCCGCCCCGCCGACACTCACGTTCGACGGCTGCGAGCTCGGCGACGATGCGCCGCTCGTCCCGCACCAGGGTCGGTTGCACCTCCCGCTGCAGCAGGGTCTGTACCTCGCGATCGAAGGTCTGCTGGCGGTCTCGCGCCAGCTGGGGATGGCTGGCGAGCTCGACGAAGCTCGCCTCCGCCAGCGCGCGCACGCGCGCATAGTCCCTGACCAACCGCTTCACCTGGGCCTGCGAGCGGCCATCGCGCTCGGCGCCGGCATCCTCCCAGATCGCCAGCGCCCCCGCCCCATCGTCTCCCGCCTCCTCGACGGAGTCCCAGTTCGGTCGGTTCACCGTCGCGGCAACCAGCTCGCAACGCAGCCGCTGCAGCACACGGGACATGCGCTCGGCCGCCACGGTCCGTTGCAGCAGGCCGCTCAGCTCGGTGGTGCGGTGGACGGTCTCGTTGCCGACGAATGGCCGCAGCCGGGCCAGGCGACGCATCGTCGCCGGGACGATGTCGTGCAGCAGCCCGTGCTCCTCCTCCTGCTCGTAAGCCTCGAGCTGCGGCCGCAGGTCGGTGGCGAGGATGGTGTGGAGCCGAGCGGCGGCGAGGCGTCGCCGCGGCTCGGGCGCCTGGGCCTGGGCCAGCCGCACCAGCTCGTCGGCGGCAGCGGCGAAGCGCGAGTACGAGGCGACGATGCGGCGGACCACCGCCGCTTCGCGGGCGCCATCGGCGCTGTTCGCCGGTTGCACGGCGAGCGCCACCAGCAGGCGCCGCAGGCTCATGCGGGTGACGCTCTCTTCACCGACGGGCTCGCCGCTCAGGTTGGCCTGGCCGGTGGCCCGTTCCATCGCCTCCAGCCACTCCGCGTTGACGGCAACCGCCAGCTGCTCGATGTCGAGCACCTGGCGGGTGCTGGCGCGGAGGTCGTCGAGGTTGTCACGCAGGCCGAGGAGGGGCCCGAGCGTGTGCAGCACCAGGAAGAGTGACACCGCGGCCAGCGGCGCCACCAGCAACGGATAACGGTGGCCGAGCGAGGCGCCCGGCCGCCGCGGCCGGCGCCTCACTGCAGCGTACCCAGCGGCTGCATGGTGGAGGGAATGAAGGCGGCGTGGGTCATCGGGCTGCCCTGAACATCGACGCGGTTGCGACCTTCGCGCTTGGCGCGGTAGAGCGCCTCGTCGGCCAACCGCACGAGGTCTTCCCACTGATCGCGCAAGTCCGGATAGCTCACCACCACCCCGACGCTGGCCGTCACCGAGATCGCCTCCGACCCGATGTCGAAGGGCTCCTCGGCGATCGAGCGCCGCAACCGCTCGGCCACCTCGGTGGCGGTGAGGGCGTCGGCGGCCGGCAGCACCACCAGCAGCTCCTCCCCGCCCCAGCGGGCGATGCTGTCGGCGCCGCGCACGCAGCGGCGGATGCGGGAGGCTGTCTCCACCAGCACGCGGTCGCCGGCCGGATGGCCCCAGCAGTCGTTGACCCCCTTGAAGTTGTCGAGGTCGACGAGCATCAGCGACAGGGCCTCGTTTTCCCGCCCAGCGCGGGCGAGGTCGCGGCGCAGGGCATCCACCGCGGCGCGGCGGTTCCAGAGGCCGGTGAGGGGGTCGTGAGTGGCTTCCTGGCGCAGCCGCTCGCGGGTCGCCAGCAGTTGGGCCTGCAGGGAGAGGATGCGCAGCGCCACCACCAGCCGCGCCTCGAGCTGCGTCCAGTCGCAAGGCTTGACGAGGTAGTCGTCGACCCCGGCGCGCAGCGCGGTGATGAGGTCTTCTTTGCTCTCCCGCCCGCTGAGCAGGACGACGTAGGTGTAGCGATCCTGCTGATTGAGGCGCAGGCGGCGGCAGACCTCGAGGCCGTCCATGGCCGGCATCGTCCAGTCGAGGATGGCGATCGGCGGCGCGTTGGGCCCCTGCAGCAGATCCCAGGCGGCCTGCCCGTCGGCAACCGCCACGACGGGATACCCCCAGCCCTCGAGGCGGCGGGTGAGCGCCACACGGGAGACCAGGTCGTCCTCGGCGATCAGGATGGTGGGTTCCATGGAGGTCTTCTCGCTTTCCGGGGTTCGTTGCGATCTCGGCTCGGTGCCTGTCGGGAGCTGTTAGAGCAAGGGCCTGACCAGGCCGCGGGCGCGAGGCCGGGCGACCCCTCGCCACGTCGCTGTGAAACATGTAACTCACGCCGGCTGAGGCCCTTGGCAACCGGTAGTGGGGGCTCACCGAGGGCGGACGTGGAGCGCGAGGGGCGTCCGGATTCCGGAGCCCGGTCCGTCGGCCGGACGGTGGACGGAGCTACGCCGCCGCCGGGCCCGCGAGCGGGCGACTGGCGGCCTGCCGCCGCGCCAGCGGCACCAGCAGGCCCAGGAAGGCCACCGACAGCAAGGTGGCCAGCGCGAAGAGGAAGGGGTAGGAGGTGCGGTCGGCGACCAGCCCCGAGACGGTGGCCGCCGGCAGCTTGCCCCACACCTCGACACTGGCGAGCAGCGTGTAGTGAGTGGCGCCGATGCGACGGTCGACGCGGCTCATCATGTAGGCGAACATGGCGGTGGTGAGGGCGCCGGCGAAGAAGTGCTCGATGCAGGTGACGGTGACGACGCGCGCCGGCGTGACGCGCACCAGCGACAGCCACCACTCTCCCGCCACCGGCAGGGCGCGCAGGGCCGCGGCGATGCCCACCGCCCGCAGCAGCGGCAGCCGGCCGGCGAGGACGCCACCGGCGACCGAGCCGGCGATCGAGGCGAGCATCCCCCAGGTGCCGACCCAGAGACCGATCTGCTGCGGGCCGTAGCCGGCGTCGACGAGGAACGGCTTGAACATGATGTCCGCCATCGTCTCGCCGAGCTTGTAGGTGCCGATGAAGAGCAGCAGCCAG
>DASYUP010000733.1:0-2754 GCA_036001185.1 Thermoanaerobaculia bacterium | reverse complement strand
GCTCAACGGCATGACTGCCAGCCAGGTGCTGGCGGAGTCCGAGCGGATCGACATCCGCCGCGAGCGCGCCCTGGAGGAGGAGTCGGTTGCCGCCTACCAGGAGGTGCTTGCCGCCGACGAGCGGCTCGCCCATCTGCGGGTGACGAGCTTCCAAGCCCTCTCGCAAGACGAGGCCCGCATGGAGGCCGCCGTCACCGTCCGCAACGAGCTGAAGCTGCCGGTGGAGACCGCCTGGCTGCGGGTGGAGGTGGGGCGCCCGGGCGGCCCCTCCCGTTCCGGCGACGAGTTCGTCGCCTTCCGGCCGCCGCTGCGGCCAGGCGAGCAGCGCACGGTGCGCATCAAGGTGGTGGGGACCGAGGCCGCCGAGCTGCCGGTCGAGCCGCCGGCCCAGGCTCGCTATCAGTTCCAGCTCGTCGAGAGCGGCGGCCGCGTGGCGCTGCAGGCGCCGACGCCGGAGGAGCGCCGCAAGGCCGAGGCCGCAATCGCCGCCAGCCGGCAACGCGTCAAGGAGCTCGACGCGCGGCTGGCTGCGGTACGGGAGCCGAAGTAGGGGCCTGGGCCCGCGCCGCCATCTCAGACCACCGCCGAGATCGCCAGCGTGAGCCCGAGCGCGATCACCGAGATCAGCGTCTCGCACACCGTCCAGGTCTTGAAGGTCTCGGGCACCGTGAAGTGGAAGTACTCCTTCACCAGCCAGAAGCCGCCGTCGTTGACGTGCGAGAGGATGAGCGAGCCGGCGCCGCTGGCGATCACCAACAGCTCCGGGCGGACGCCGCCGCCGGCAGCAAGCGGCGCCAGGATGCCCGCCGCGGTCACCAGGGCGACGGTGGCCGAGCCGGTGGCGATGCGGATCATCGCCGCCACCAGCCAGCCGAGCAGCAGCAGCGGCACGTGGGCCCCGGTGGCCACCTCCACCACCGCCTGGGCCACCCCGCTGTCCTTGAGGATGCCGCCGAACCCTCCCCCCGCGCCGACCACCATCAGCACCGCGGCGGTGGGCGCCAGCGATTCGCTGGCGAAGCGGGAGATGGTCTGGCGGTCGAAGCCGCGGGCCCTGCCGAAGGTGTAGAAGCTCAGCAGGGTGGCGAGCAGCAGGGCGATGACCGGGTGACCGATGAGCTCGAGGGCCTGGTTGAGCGGCGTACCGTCGGCCGCCAGCACGTCGGCCCAGCTGCCGATCAGCATCAGCAGCACCGGCAGCAGGATGGTGGCAACGGTGACACCGAAACTGGGCAGCTCGCGCCCCGCGAGCGCCGCCTCCGCCTCGACGAACTGCGCCGCCAGCGGGTTGTCCTCGTTGGGGTGGACGTACTTGCTCATCAGCTTGGCGAACAGCGGACCGGCGATGGCGGCGGTGGGCAGGCCGACCATGAGGGCGAAGAGAATCGTCTTGCCGATGTCGGCCTGGAAGGTGTTGACCGCCATCAGCGCCGCCGGGTGCGGCGGGATCAACCCGTGCACCACCGAGAGGCCGGCGACCATGGGGATGCCGACCAGCACCATCGAGGTGCCGGTGCGCCGCGCCACGTTGAAGGCGATGGGCACCAGCAGCACGAAGCCGACCTCGAAGAACACCGGCAAGCCGACGATGAAGGCGATGGCGGCCATCGCCCAGTGGACGTTGCGCTCGCCGAAGGCGTCGATCAGGGTGGTGGCGATGCGCGCCGCGCCGCCCGACTCGGCCATCATCTTACCCAGCATCGTGCCGAGGGCCACCACCAGGGCCACGTGGCCGAGGACGCTGCCGACGCCGCCCTCGAACGAGCGGATGACCTGGCCCGGAGGCATGCGGACGGCGAGCCCCAGCAGGGTCGACACCAGAACCAGCGTGACGAAGGGGTTGAGCTTGAAGCGGACGATCAGCACCACCAGGGCGATCACCGCCACCAGCGCCGAGACGAGGAGCTGGGTACCGCCGACGGGGCTCACCGGCGCTCTCCCGCGGCCGCGCCGGCGGCGTCTTCCGGTGACTTGTAGGCGACGCAGTCGATCTCGACCTTGCAGTCGACCACCATGCTCGAGACGACGCAGGCACGGGCGGGCGGGTTGGCCCCGAAGTACTCGCGGAACACCGCGTTGAAGGCCGCGAAGTCGCGCGGGTCATCGAGCCAGACGCCGCAGCGCACGACGTGATGGGGGCCGTAGCCGGCCTCGTCGAGCACCGCCAGCAGATTGCGGATCGCCTGGTGCGCCTGCGGCACGATGCCGCCGCTCACCAGCTCGCCGGCCGCCATCGGCACCTGCCCCGAGGCGTAGAGCCAGCCGTCGGCCTCCACCGCGCGGGCGAAGGGCAGATGCTGTCCCCCGGCTCCCTTTCCACCCTCGACGCCGAATCGCCTCATGCTCGCTGTCCTCCCTCGTTTTCCAGGTGGGCGGGGACGAGCCTCGCCCGATACCTGAGGCCCCCGCCCTACACCAGAGCCCGTGACTGTCGGCGCAGGAAGCGCCCCGCCCGCTCACCAGTCGCCGACCCGTCGCGCCAGCTCAACGCACCGTCGACCCACATCGCCGCGATCCCCTCCGCCGGCCGCTGCGGCGCGGCGAAGGTGGCGGTGTCGCGAATCGCTACCGGGTCGAAGAGCACCAGGTCGGCGTGGAAGCCCGGCCGCAGGTAGCCGCGCCCGGCAAGGCCGAAGCGATCGGCGGAGAGGCCGGTCATCTTGCGCACCGCCTCGGCCAGCGAGAAGAGCCGGCGCTCGCGCACGTAGTGGCCCAGCACCCGGGGGAAGGTCCCCCACAGGCGCGGATGTGGCA
>DASYUP010000732.1:0-2777 GCA_036001185.1 Thermoanaerobaculia bacterium | reverse complement strand
AGGAGGGGGGCGACATCACGGGCGAGGAGCGGATCCGTGAGCACCTCGACACCGTATACGGCGCCATCCTTACCTGGGAGGGCCGGCCCACCAGCTATCAGGCGGAGCGAGTGGAGGTGCTGCGGCGCGAGCTCGGCGAGGTGGCCAAGGAGATCGACAAGCTGATCGCCGAGAAGGTGCGGCCGCTCGACGCCGAGCTGGCCAAGAAGAAGCTCGAGCCGATCCTGCCGGCGGCGGCGGGGGGCGGATCGTAGCGCAGCTACCTGCTCAGGTTAAGGTCGTGACCCCCTCGCCCTCGTCATTGCGAGGAGCGCAGCGACGAAGCAATCTCGACACCGCAAACGTCGAGATCGCTTCGTTTCGCTCGCGATGACGACGATACACGGGTGTTCGCCCCGCTCAACTGTCGCGGCTATCGGCGCGGCTGTGCTTTTTCCGGGGCAACTAGCGACGGTCGGGCGGTCCGCTCAGCGCAGCCCCTCGGCGAGATAGAGGTCGGCGAGGCTGCGGTGGTAGGTATAGACGTAGCTGCCGGCGTCCGGGGTGAGCAGCACGTCGCCGATCTGCTGCACACCGGCGACGTCGCTGGGGTGCAGCTCCTTCCAGGGCTCACGATGGCCGCTGGCCACCTCCAGGCGGACGATGGCGGCGCTGGGGCTGAAGCCGCCGCTCTTGAGGTAGAGCCAGCGGCCGTCGCCGCTCCAGCGGATCGGCTCGTCGCCGGCGACGGCGCCGGCCAGGGGCGCGAGCGGGCCCTGGGGAAGGGTGAGCAGCGACAGCGGCGTGCCCATCGCCGGCGCCTCCACCACCAGGCGCTGGCCGTCGGGCGACAGCGGGTTCTGCCCGGTGGTGGTGATGCCCTCGGCCGCCAGTGGTCGCGGCGGCCCGCCCGCCGTATCCTGGAGAAACAGCTGCGCCGGTCTCCCCGGCTCGTTACCCATCACCAGCAGGCGCCTGCCGTCGGGGAACCACCAGGCCCAGTGCAGCTCGGCGAGGCTGCCGCGCGGCAGCGGCCGCGGCGTACCCGGTCCGGTGGGGAGGAGCACCAGCGAGGTCGGGGGGGTGGCGCGCAGGTGGGCGATGGCCCAGCGACCATCGGGCGACAGCGCCGTGGCGTGCCCCTCGCCGAGCCGCACCGACGGATAACCGGTCGTGCTGCGCAGGTAGACGGCGAGCTGCGGACCGGCCTCGGCGCCCTCCTCGGTGAACAGCACCTGCCGACCGTCGGCGGTGAGGTCGTTGGCGTGGGTCCAGTCGAACCAAGAGAGGTCGCGCTCCTGCGGATCGCCGGGTGTGGTGCCACGGGCCTCGGAGCGGCGATGGTTCTGCACGAACAGCACGCGACCGTCGGGAGCGATGTCCTGCAGCTCCATCATGCCGGTGGTGCGCGCCACCAGCCGCTCGCGGCCGCCCAGCGAGACGGCGTGCAGGGTGCGGAAGAAGCCGGTGCCCGCCGCCGTGAACCAGACCTCGGTGCCGTCGGCCGACCAGGCCAGACCACCGAGGTCTCCCCAGCTTGGGGAGAGCACGCGCGTGCCGGTCGCATCGGCGACCGCCACCGCGCCCCGCGTGTCGTCGACGACCCGGTATTCGATGAAGGCGACGCGCCGGCCGTCGGGAGCGATGCGGACGCCGCCGATGCCGCCGGCACTGCGATAGAGCACGCGGCCGGGCGGAAACTCGAGCTGCGTGCCACCGGCCGTGCGGCGGACGATGGCGAGACGGTCCCCGTCCGGCGTCGCGTCGGCGTCGGTGATCCCCTCGAGGATCTGTCGCGGAGCGCCCCCCTCGAGGGGAGCGCGGGCGAGGATGCCGGCGGTATTGACGCCGATGTAGGCGGGCCCGTCGCCGAGGCCGCCCGCCTGCGGCAGCAGCAGCATCATCTCGCCGCGGCCGACGGCCAGCAGGCGGCTCGGCGGCAGGTCCAGCGGTTGCGGCTGCAGGGTGTCGAGGCGCATGGCGAACGTCTGCGCCGGCTTTCCTTCCCACTCGGCGCTGTAGATCACGGTGGCGCCGTCGCGGGCGAAGCGCGCCGCACCGACGAGGCCGTGGCCGTAGGTGAGCTGGCGGTAGGAAGGCAGCGCCGGCAGGGCGATGAAGTGCTGGTGTAACAGCCACCCGGCGACGCCGCAGGCGAGCGCCGCCGCCGCGGCGACGACCCAGGATCGGCGCCACCGTGGCGCGCGTCCGAGTGTCGTCGTCGCCACCGTCGCTGAGGGTGCGGCGAGCCCGGCGAGCTGGAAGGCGAGATCGCCCGCCGACTGGAACCGCTCGTCCGGGTTCTTCTCCAGGCAGTGGCCGACGATGCGCACCAGCGCCGGCGGCAGGTCCGGCCGGCGCTCGCCGAGGTCGGGAGGCTCGTCGTTGAGGATGGCGGCGAGCGTCTCGACCGCCGTGCCGCGGCGGAACGCCGGCTCGCCGGCGAGCATCTCGTAGAGCATCGCCCCGAGGGCGAAGAGATCGGAGCGGACGTCGACGAGCCCGCCGCGCGCCTGCTCGGGCGACATGTAGCCGACCGTTCCCATCACCATGCCGCTTTCGGTGCGGGCGGCACTCTCGGCGGTCGGCTGCAGCTTGGCGAGGCCGAAGTCGAGCAGCTTCACGCGCCCGTCGCGGGTGATGAAGACGTTCTCCGGCTTGAGGTCGCGATGGACGATGCCGTGGGCGTGCGCCGCCGCGAGCCCGCGGCAGATCTCGCCGGCAATCTCCACCACGCGGCGCCAGGGCAGCAGCGTGCCGGCTGCTCGTTGGCGCAGGGTCTCGCCTTCCAACAGCTC
>DASYUP010000731.1:0-3084 GCA_036001185.1 Thermoanaerobaculia bacterium | reverse complement strand
TGCGCTCTACAGGGGTGAGGAGGTGCCCCATGGCCACCGCTTCCCCTCGGCTTGGCTTCGTCACCGGGATTGCCTTCGCTCTCCTGGGGGCGGGGGCTGCCGGTGCCCAGCCTCCGTCGATCGGGCTCTCGACGTTGCGCGCGCAGCGTTTTGGCAACGAGGACATGGCGGGATTCGATCCACAGGAAGACGACATGTTCGCCGACGCGCTCGCCACCGGCGACTTCAACGGTGACGGCGCCGACGACCTGGCGACGGGGATCCCCTACAGCGACGGTCCAGTCGCCAACCCGACCCCTGATTGTGGGGCGGTCATCATCCGCTACGGCATTCCCGGCCGCGGCCTCGCTCGCGGTCTGGCGACCAACGTGCTCGGCCAGTTCAACGCGCCGTCGGTCGAGCCGGCCGAGGTCGGCGATCGCTTCGGTTTCGCCCTCGCGATGTGCGACTTCAACGGCGACGGCTTCGATGACCTCGCCGTCGGCGTCCCGGGCGAAACCGACAACGGACAGGCGGCCGCCGGAGGGGTGGAGGTCTACTACGGCGCGAGCGGCGGACTGACGGCGGCAGCCGCCACCTTCTCCACCCAGAATACACCGTTGGTGCCGGGCGTTTCCTCGGTCGACGACGTGTTCGGGGCAGCCCTGGCGTGCGGCGACTTCAACCACGACGGGCGCGGCGACCTGGCGATCGGGGCGCCGGGAAAGGACCTTCCGAACGCCCCTTCGGCAGGGATGGTTGACATCATCCCCGGCTCGGCCAGCGGGCTCGACCCGTCGGCGACCCTCGTCCTGAACCAGGGCACCAATCTCATGGTGGATGACCCCGAAGCCTCCGACAGCTTCGGCTCCTCGCTCGCCGCCGGCGACTTCAACGGCGACCTCGCCGACGATCGGCGATCGGCGTGCCGGGCGAGGATGGCGCGGCGGGCGCCGTCCAGGTCGTCTTCGGCGGCGTCTCGGGTCTCACCGCCACGGGCAACTTCTTCCGCACCGAGACCGCGATCGGCGGCCTCTCGGAAGCGAGCGACTATTTCGGGGGCGCCCTCGCGGCGGGCGATTTCGACCACGACGGTCACGACGACCTGGCGATCGGCATTCCTTTCGAAGACTTCGGCGCCGGCAACTCGATCGCCAATTGCGGCCAAGTCAACGTGCTCTACGGTGCCCCGGGCGGCTTCGACCAGGGCCGTACGCAGTTCTGGGCGCAGGGCAACATCCTCGGCTCCGGCACCGACGGGGAGCTCGAATACCTGGGCGACGCGCTTGCCGCCGGCGACTTCGACCACGACGGCTTCGCCGACCTCGCGATCGGCCACCCCGGCGAGTCCGTCACCGGACAGTGGGACGGCGCCGCCCTGGTGCTCATGGGGAAGGCCGGCGCCGGTCTCAGTGTGGCTCGTCACCGCGACCTCGCGGCCGGCCTGGAGGGCTTCCCCGGCGATGCCAGCCAGCACCTCCGCTCCTTCGGCGGGGCTCTGGCGGTGGGCGACTTCGACGGTGACGGCTATGAGGATCTCGCCATCGGAGAGCCGCGCGAGGACGAGAACGGCCTCGAGAACGTCGGCGACGAGTTCGTGCTCTACGGCGCGCTGTTCGCCGACGGGTTCGAGACGGGGGCGGCGAACCTTTGGTCAGGGAAGTCGCCCTGAGGGGTTGGGCGGTTCGAGTCATGTCCATCATGGCCCTGAAGAATGGGCTCATCAGCCCGCGTGGAGCAGCGCCACCGGAAAGGCCGCGAGCAGGGTGCCCGCAGCGAGCCGCCGCTCGCCATCGGCGGCCAGGACCTCATCACCCGTGAAGGCGTCGCGCCAGCGCCGTGGCGCCCCCTCGGGCAGGGGCACCCAGGTCGCGGCCCACACGGCCGCACCAACCGGCGCCTGGTGGGCTCCCACCAGCCCGCTCACCCAGCGCGGCACCGCCACCAGCAGCCACCGCCCCTCGTGGCGCCGCGCGAAGGCGACGAGATGCCGGCAGCGCTCGCCCTCGGCGAGCAGCGGCCGGTAGTCGCCGTCGAGGAAGAGCCGCGGGTCGGCGGCGCGGGCGGCGAGGGCTCGCCAGGTGGTGTAGAGCTTGACCCTGCCATCACGCCAGCCGGCGAGCAAGTCGGCGAGCAGGTCGGCGCGATCCTCGCTCCGGTGCCGGCGCTGCAGCTCGGCGAGCAGGGCGCGGCGGCGGTCGAAGTCGACCGGCCGCCGGTTGTCGGGGTCGACCAGCGAGAGGTCCCACAGCTCGCTGCCCTGGTAGAAGTCGGGCACGCCGGGGGAAGCCACCTTCAACACCACCTGCGCCAGCGAGCCCCAGGCGCCGAAGGCGGCGATGCGCTCGCCGAAGTCGCGCAGCTCGGCGAGGAAGTCGTTGCCGGGCTCGTCGCGCAGCAACGCGGCGGCGAAGGCGAGCGCTGCCTCCTCGTAGGCCTCGTCGGGCGCCAGCCACGACGAGTGGGTCTTCGCCTCGCGCAGCGACTTGCGCAGGTAGGCGGCGACACGTCCGCCGAAGGCCGCCTCCTCCTCGCCGTCGAGCGGCCAGGCGCCGAGGAGGGTCTGGTAGAGGAAGAGCTGCTCGTTGACGTCGGGGGCGACCCGCCCGTCGGCGAGCTGCCGGCGGTGGCGCGCGTTGCCCTCGAGCCAGCCCATCAGCCGCCGCTCCCACTCCGCCGGCAGCTCGGCGAGGACGTTGATGCGGGCGCCGACGTCTTCGCTGCGCTTGCTGTCGTGGGTGCCGGTGGCGTTGAGCGTCGCCGGCCAGCGCTCGCGGCGCACGCGATTGCGCTCGTGGAAGGCGCCGAGGTTGCCGGGCGGATCGACGCCACGCGGCACGCCACCCACCTCGTTGAGCGACAGCAGCCGCGCGTGCACGTAGAGGGCGGTGTCCTCGTGTCCCTTGGCCATCACCGCACCGGTCGCCTGCTGCCAGTCCTGCACGAAGGTGAGCCAGGCGCCGCGGCGGTCGGCGAGGTAGGGGGGCGGGTCGAGCAGCAGCACGCGGGCGAGGAAGTCGAGGGCGGGCGGCAGCAGCGGGTCGGCGCCGAGCCGGGCGCGCGCGTCGTCGAACGCCGCCGCCAGCCAGGCGCGGTCGGCCTCGC
>DASYUP010000730.1:0-6462 GCA_036001185.1 Thermoanaerobaculia bacterium | reverse complement strand
GGGGCCCGTGGTGCGGCGGTGCTCGCCCTGTCTCTCGCCCACCTGGCGCTGGCCATGCTGGTGCAGCTGGCGATCGGCCTCGCCTGTCTGCGGGCGCTGCCGCGGCGCGCCAGCGACTGACCGCCCGACGCCGCCAGTCGACTGCGCGGCGCTACGCCTCGCCGCGCTCCTCGTGGTAGTCCTCCTCGGTGTTCACCGCCCACAGGTTGGCCTTGTCGGCGCGGCCGGCGACCATGTTGTCGACGGCGGTCATGGCGGCGAGCATGGAATGATCCTGGTTGTTGTAGCGGTGCATGCCGTTGCGGCCGACGAGGAAGAGGTTCTCGTAGCGGTCGAGCCAGTCGCGTAACAGCGGGAAGCGGTCGTAGCTGCCGAAGTAGGCAGGGTACGTCTTGGACATCCGCAACACGGTGCCGTCGCGCACCGCGGCGGGCTCGGCGATGCGGATGCGGGCGAGCTCGGTAGCGGCGAGGTGCAGCAGCTCGTCGTCGGAGCGGCTCCACAGCGAATCGCCCTCGTCGCAGAAGTACTCCAGCCCCACCCACACCTTGCTGGGGTCGGCAACCAGCCAGGGGCTCCAGTTGTTGAAGATCTGCAGCCTCCCCACCAGCACGTCGGGCTCCTGCACGTAGATCCAGTTGTCGCGTACCGGCGAGCCGTCCGCCTCGGTGAGCAGCAGGCGGTCGAGAAGCAGCCCAACCGTGATGAAGTCGCGGTAGAGCAGCCCCTCGGCAATCGCCGCCTGCTCCGGCGGCGCCGCCACGTCGAGAGCACGCACCAGCTCCTTGATCGGCATCGTCGAGAAGACCCAGTCGGCCTCCCAGCGCCTCCTCTCGCCACTCGGCGAATGACACGCCACCACTGCCGTCACCCGCTGAGCCGCCGTCTCCAGCGACTCCACGCGCCAGCCAGTGAGCACCTCCCCACCCTTGGCACGGACCACCCGCGACACCTCGTCCCACATCTGGCCGGGACCGAGCTTGGGGTAGAGGAACTGCTCGATGAGGGACGTCTCGGTCCCCTTCTGCGCCACGTCGCCGCCGCGTCCGCGCAGCGCAGTGCGCGCGAAGTGTGCCAGTGCCTTGGCGATCGACAGCCCCTTCACTCGCTGCGCGCCCCAGGCGGCGCTGATGCTGTGGCACGGCGTACCCCACACCTTCTCGGTGTAGTCCTTGAAGAAGGTGAGGTAGAGCTCGCGGCCGAAACGATTGACGAAGAACTGCTCGAGGTTCTCCTCGGGACGGATGGGAAACGCCGCCGCCTTCAGGTAGCTCATGCCGATGCGCGCGCTGCGCCAGAGCCCTAGCTTGGCGAGGGTGTCGGGCGACAGGCGGATCGGGTAGTCGAACAGCCGGCGCCGGTAGTAGATGCGCGACTTGCGCTGGCGCAGCAGCATCACCCGGTCCTCGCGTGCCGGGTCGGGGCCATCGACAGCGCCGTCGATGGTGCGCGAGCGACTGTGGTAGGTGATGCGCGCCTGGCCCGGCGGCAGTGCCTGCAAAGGCAGGAAGCGGAGCCACCACTCCATGACGCGATCGGATTTCGAGAAGAAGCGATGGCCACCGATGTCGATGCGGTTGCCACGATAGTTGACGGTGCGGGCGATGCCACCCATGTGCTGCGACATCTCGAGCACCACCGGCCGTACGCCGGTGCGCTCGAGCAGCTCGTGAGCGGCCACGAGCCCCGCCGGCCCGGCGCCGATGATGACCGCCGTCTGCTGGGACATGGAGGGTGGAGGGTACCCGCGGCGTTGCGGCGAACGCAAGCCGCGAGCTAGCGAGGGGGTGCCGGGGACCCCGCCTCGGGTATGCGAAAGAGCACCAACCCGCCCAGCGAGCGCACCGGCTGCAGCCGCGGCTGCAGGTCGCGGTACCAGAACTGCAGCGAGTCGGTGAGCGTGGCAATCCCCTCGGGGTAAGGGTTGAGCCGCGGGTTGCGGTGCCGGCTGCCGAACAGCCAGGGTAGGCGGGCGGAGTCGAAGAGCACCCAACCGAACCCCTGCCGCCGCAGCTCGGCCAGCGGATCGCGCCCTTGGTTCGCGGTTTGCCGGAGCAGCCGGAGGTTGACGTAAAAGGGGTCGTTCACGTACGGGCGATCGAGGTAGTAGGCCTGGCAGGCGAGCACCATGTACACCCCGCGCTGCGGCAGATGCTGCTGGCGCTCCAGCTGGTCGATGAAGAACGCCATCTCGGTGGCGATGCCCGCCTGGGTGCCGGCGAGAAAGGTACGGCGGTCCATCAGCTCGAGGAAGGCCGGCACGCCGCGGGCGGCGATCTCGCCGCTGGTGAGGGCGAGGGTCACCAGGTTGGCGAGGACGATGGCGGCGAGGCAGCCGTAGAGCCCGACTCGCACCAGCGCCGCGGCGCTGCCGCGCACGGCCGCGGCGAGCCGCTCGAAGCTCGCCACCGTGAGGTAGGCGAGCAGCGGCAGCACCGGCATGGCGTAGCGGGTGAGCGGAGTGGTCACCATCCAGGCGAGGTAGAAGCCGAGCAGGTAGAGGAGAACGGCGCGCACGAAATGGTCACGGCGCAGCAGCACGAGGGCGAGCGGGATGCCGAGCAGGTAGAGCGGGTCGATGACGGCGTCGAAGGTGGTGGTCGGATAGGAGCCGTCGCGGTAGGCGAAGAACGGCACCAGCAGCAGGTTGAGTGGCGTCGGCCGGGTCATGAAGACGTCCTTCATGTCGCCGAGCGCGCGCAGGCGCGCCGCGACGATGGCGGGCGCCGGCAGCGCCAGACCCGAGCGGTCGGCCACCATGAACAGCAGCGGGTCGGTGGCGTAGACGAGGTTGCGCAGCAGGGTGGGGGCGTAGACGGCGAGGGCCAGGGCGCCCACCGTGAGTAGCTGCCGCGCCGCCACCATGCGGCGCCACGCCATCACCGCCAGCAGCAGCGCGGTGGCGGCCAGGCAGGCGAGAGCGTGCACCTTGCCCGCCAGCGCGGCGCCGAGCAGGATGCCGACGAGAGCCGGCCAGCGGGCAACCTCGCCGAGCTCGCCGCCCGGTTCGCCCGCTGGCGACCGACCGCCTGACTCCGGCTCGTTCGCCGCAGCGACCGGCGCCCAACGTTGCGCCAGCAGCAGGAACGCGGTGAGGCCATAGAAGGCGAAGTGGAAGTCGACGTTGGCGCGCTGCACACCGTGCTGCACCGTCCACTGGGCAACGAAGAAGAGCACCGACCAGGCGGCCACCCGCCGCCCGCCCCGGGCCCGGAAATGAGCGTGTGCCACCACCGCCATGAGCAGCAGGAAGGTGGCGTGCAGCAGCTTCGGCAGCAGGTCGGAGCCCAGCCCCATGAGGTAGAGGTAGAGCATCGACATGCCGGCGGGGAAGCCGGCGAAGAAGTTGCCGTTCCCGGGCGGCACCCCGCCGTGGGCCAGGTACTCCTTGGGGATGGTGAGATGGTAGGTGAGCGCGTCGATGTCCCACGGCGGCGAGAGGGCGAGCGCCAGGTAGACGACGGCGACGAGCGCCCCCAGCAGGGCGGCGACGCCGGGGCGCCAGGCGGCCGGCCGCAAAGTGCGCAGAGTCGCCGGCAGCGCCAGCAGCTGCCGCGGCCAGAGCACGAACGGCAGCAGCAGCACCAAGAGCAACGACCACCAGCGCACCGCCTGTACCACTGCCAACAAGGTCGCGGCCATCGACAGCGGGACGAGCCCGAGGCCGACGGCCAGAGCGCTCCTGTAAGCGCCTGCCGGCAATCGCGCCCGCAGCCAGTCCAGGCTGCGCTCGCCGACCACCCAGGCGCTCGCCAGCAGCAACGCCAGCACGACCAGGTCGCGCAGGCGGTGGCCGAGGCCGGCCAGGGCGCCACCGAGCACCGTCTTGGCGATCAGATAGTGGGCGGTGAAGGCGATTGCGGCAACCAGCACCACCCAGGCGAGCAGCCGACTCTGCTGCCGCGGCGCCGGCGGGCCGCCCGCCCCCGGACGCGCGCCGGGAGTCGGCAGTGCCTCGCCGCCCGCCGGGTCAGTCATCGCCCTCGAGCTGCAGCCGCAGCAGGGCGATCAGCGTGCACGCCTCGCGCACCCCGCCGTCGCGGGCGAGCGCCAGCGCCGCGGCGACGGGAAGCACATGCAGACCCGCATGACCCGGCTCGGCCTCCCGCGGGCCGCCGCCGGCGCGGCAGTGGCGGGCGACGAAGAGCCGCGTCCGCGCGGCGAGAATTCCCGGCTCCGGCTCGATGGTGGCGAGCTCATGCAGAGCCGCGGGCTCGCAGACATAGCCGGTCTCCTCGGCCAGCTCCCGCAGCGCCGCCGCCGCCGGTTGCTCGCCGGCGTCGACGAAGCCGCGCGGCACCTCCCAGGTAAAGGCGGCGATGGGGTGGCGAAAGACGCGCAACAGCACCACCCGACGGCAATCGCCGGCATCGCTCGCCGGCTCGCCGTCGAGCAGCGGCAGCACGGCGACGCCGGTGACCCCCTGAGAGTCCCCACCGCGCGGCGCCACCACCATGAAGTCCTCCACCTCGCCGCCGCCGGCATCGCGGATGTGGTCGAGAAAGACTTCCAGGACGCGATTGCGAGCCGCGGTGCGGCGGCCCACTCGCGTGATCGTCGCACTGATCTCATCGGCGGCACTGGGGGTTCTGTCCCCTACCGCCAATGGATGAGCTCCCACCAGAACTGGAAGTAGTAGGCGGCGCCCCACTGGATGACGCGCAACTTGCGCTCACCGCCGATGCGCGGCGGCTCGTCTCCGGGGATCTCGCTGACCGCCAGGCGCCGCTTGACAGCGCGCACCGAGAGCAGCGGCTCCCAGCTGATGACGGTGTGGAAGAGGCGCTCGGGGAGGCGGTAGCTCTCCTCCTTGTCGAGGTCCAGCTCGGCGATGAGCGACTTGCGGAAGCCGCGGTAGATCACCATGGCGTCGGTGTAGCGGCCTCCGTGGAGCAGGTTGATGGTGCGGGTGAACAGCCAGTTGCCGAAGGCGGTGAAGATGTCGTCGTCGTGGCTCTTCGCCGGCGGCAGGTAGCGCGACACGATCACCATGTCCCACCCCTCGCGCAGCTTCCCCACCAGCGCGGGAAGGCGCTGGGCGTCCGAGTTGCCGTCGGGGCTGAAGGTGACCACCAAATCGCCGCGAATCTTCTCGAGGACCTCGAAGTAGGCGTAGCGGATGCCGCGACGCTGCTGCACGTGAACCTCGTAGCCGTGCTCGCGCGCCCATTCGATGGTGCCGTCGGTGGAACCGCCGTCGACCACCAGCAGCTGGTCGTACCAGGTCGAATCGAGCTGCGGCATGATCGCCTTCATGCCGTCGATCTCGTTGAGAGTGAGGACGAGCAGGGTGACGGTTGCCCGCGGGCGCGGCTGCAGACGAGGGTTCGTCACGATTCCTCGAGCGCTCCCGCCATGGCGCCTTCGACCAGCCCGCACAGCAGGTGGACCACCACCATGTGGGCCTCCTGCACGTGCGGGACGCGCGCCGCATCGACGGCCACCAGGTGGTCGCACAACGGCGCCATTGGCCCCGGCGTCGCGCCGGTGAGGCCGGCCGTGATGGCCCCCACCTCGCGCGCCGCCGCGAGCCCCTGCAGCACGTTGGGAGAGCGGCCGCTGGTGGAGAGCGCCACCACCAGATCGCCGCGACGCACCAGCGCCCGGACCTGGCGGGCGAAGACCTCGGCGTACCCATAGTCGTTGCCGACGGCGGTGAGAATCGAAGTGTCGACGGTGAGCGACAGCGCGGCGAGAGCGGCGCGCTCGCGCTCGAAGCGGCCCACCAGCTCGGCGGCGCCGTGCTGGGCCTGTGCGGCGCTGCCGCCGTTGCCCAGCCAGACCACCTTGCCGCCGCCGCGGAGCACGGCGACCATTGCCGCCGCCAGCGCCGCCACCGCCGGCGCCAGGGCCGGCAGGCAGCGCCGCTGCGCCGCCAGGCTGTCGTCGAGGGCAGCCCGCGCGGCCGCCTCGAGAGCGGCCGTCGTCACTTGCGCCCCGCCGGCGGAGGCTTCTGTGGCATCACGAGCGGCGGATTATAGCGAGCCCTCGGCGTCGGAGCCCGCGGCGGAGGCCTCCTCGCCCAGGCGGCCGACGCGGCGCCGCAATGCCCAGCGCAGGAGCACGAGCGCGGTCGCCGCCGCCGCCACACCGAGCCCGGCCTGGGCCAGCCGGCGGTTGGCGCCGGCGAGCACCACCTGGCCGGCCAGGCTGCCGAGGGCGGCGAAGGCCACCGAGCCCGGCAGGAGGAAGAGCAGCGTCGACCAGAGGAAGGTCGTGAAGGGGATCGTCGTGGCGCCGTAGCAGTAGTTGAGCGCCGCGGTGGGGAAGACCGGCGACAGGCGCGTGAAGGCCACCACCTTCCAGTCGTTCCTCGCCAGCTCGGCGCGCAAGGTGTCCCAGCGGCCCCCGCGCCAGCGGCCGGCGAGCGTGGGGGCCAGCAGGTAGCGCGCGAGCAGGAAGGCGATGGCGCCGCCCAGAGTAGCGCCGGCCGCCGAGTACAGGCCGCCCAGCCACGCTCCC
>DASYUP010000729.1:0-3951 GCA_036001185.1 Thermoanaerobaculia bacterium | reverse complement strand
GGTGGTAGTCGTCGCCGGTGGCATCCCCCTCCACCGGCACGAAGTGCTCGCCGCCGTCGCGCGAGCGGTAGAGGTTGGTGTTGGCCACCCACACGGTGTCGGCGTCGCGCGGCTCGGCGGTGATGCCGCCGAAGTACCAACCGCGCTGCCAGATTCGCCCGTCGTCGCTGGTGCGGCGGAAGTGGGCGCCGCCGTCGTCGGAGCGGTAGACCCCGCCGCCGTCCGCGGAGTCGACCAGGCAGTAGACCCGCTGCGGCGCCGCCGCCGAGAGGGCGATGCCGATGCGGCCGAGGTGAGCCGGCAGACCGTGGGCGCTGAGGTCGACCCAGTGCTCGCCGCCGTCGCTCGACTTCCAGAGGCCGCTGCCGGGGCCGCTCGACGGCGGGTAGACGTTCCAGGGCGGCCGCCGCGTCTGCCAGAGTGCGGCGTAGACCACCCGCGGGTTGCCGGGCTCGAAGGCGAGGTCGATGGCGCCGGTGTCGTCGTCGCGGCCGAGCACCTTCTCCCAGCGTGCGCCGCCGTCGCGTGACCGGAAGACGCCGCGCTCGGGGTTGGGCCCGTAGGGGTGACCGAGGGCGGCGACGAAAACGCGATCGGGGTCGTCAGGGTCGACGAGGATGCGGCCGATCTGCTGGCTGTCGGCGAGGCCGGCGTGCGCCCAGCTGTGACCGCCATCGCTCGACTTGTAGACGCCGTCGCCCTGCGAGATGTCGGAGCGCATGTCCGCCTCGCCGCTGCCGGCGTAGAGCACCTGCGGCCGCGACGGCGCCACCGCCAGAGCGCCGATGCTGCCGATCGGCTGGCCGTCGAAGATCGGCTGCCACGTGCGGCCGGCGTCGCCGGTCTCCCAGATGCCGCCGTTGACGCTGCCGAAGTAGTAGTGATTCGCCTCGCCGGGAACCCCGGTGACGGCCAGCACGCGACCGCCACGGAAGGGACCGAGGAGGCGCCAATGGAGGGGTGCGAAGAGGGCCGGGTCGACGGTCGCGGCGCGCCCCGCCGCCGGCCACGGCAAGGTGACGGCCAGCAGGCCGACTCCCATCGTGAGCCTGCGCATCATCGTCGGCAAATCCTTCATGAGCTACCGCTCCAGAACAGCAGCGCCGGCGCCAGTGCCAGCACCCAGCTCAGCAGCGAGCCGAGCAGGAAGTACTCGGTAACGACGTCCACCTCGGTTGGCGGCCGCGCGTCGTCGCTGCCACTGCGCGCCACCCGGCTGAGCTCCGGGAAGCGCAGCAAGCTCTTGGCGGAGATGATGAGCGAGGCGGCGGTGGGCTCGCCGGCGACCGCCAGGCCGAAGATCAACCAGCGCTCGAGCACGCCGATCACCCTACCGCCGCGCAGCCGCTGCTGCGATGGCTCGACCTGGGTGCCGGCCACCGCCAGCGCCGCCCGCACCGCCCCGTTGGCCGAAGCGCTGAGAAAGAGGACGACGGCGAGGTAGAGCAGCAGCTCGGGAGCGCTGGTCACCTGGGCGAGGGCAAAGGGGCTCGCCGCCAGCCACGCCGCCAGCCAGCCCGGCGCATCGGGCGTCGCCCACAGGCCGCTGAGCAGGAGCGCCGCGGTTGCGGTGCTGCCGAGGGCGAGAACGGCCAGCCGCGGATGGCGCCAGGGATCGCCGGCACCGAACCGCCGCGCTGCGAGCCAGCTCGCCGTTCCTCCCACCGCCACCACCAGCGCCGCCGCCAGCGGCACCGCAGGCAGGTGGAACGCCAGCAGGGCGGCGGTGGCGACGACGGTAGCGACTGCGAGCCCGGCTGCCGCGCGCCCGCGGCTGCGCGGCTCGCCGCCGAGACCGCCGGCGATGAGGTCGGCCAGCGCCAGCGTTAGCAGGACGACGGCGAGGAGGATCACGTGGCGACCGCCGTCGCCATGGCGCGCAGGCTCTCCTGGGCACGGTAGAGGGCGCTCGGACCGCGGCGGCGTTGCCGCCGCGAGATCGTCGGTTGCTTGATGCCGAGCTCGCGCTCCATCTCCACCTGATTGGTGCCGAGGAACATCGCGAGCGCGATTCTCGCGTCAATGGCGTCCATCCGCCAGAGGATGTGGTCGCGACAGACGAGGTGCGCGTTGACGACGCCGCGCAGCGCCTCGTCGCCGCCGGCGAACCAGGTCCGCAGCCCCTCCGGCCACCCCTTGGCGCCGGCGTCGACCCTGCCGACATGCTCGATGGCCTCCCGCGCCGACCACCAGGCGGTGCCGCTCTGCCCGGCCGGCACGCGCGAGGGGTCGAGCACGGTGACGGTGCCCCAGCCGACGCCGAAGCGCACGTCGATCCGCTCCTGCAACCGCAGGCGCAGCAGCAGCGTGGCGAGCAGCGCCTGCGACAGACTCGCGTAGGCGCCCTGGAACTCGTCGCCGACGCTGGGGCGCAGGGGCTGCGAGGCGGGAACGATCCCGGCGAGCCAGTCGAGTGCAGCAGCGAGGTCCTCGAGGAGCCGCCGCTGGTCGGGCAGCTCCCGGGAACGGACGACGTCGCCGATGACGGTGGCGAGCTCTTGGTGGGCCGTCATATTGTCTCTGAAGCAATAATCAGCTTCTATTGCTCTATTGTCAATAGTCCACGGATATCGCTCTCAGCTCTATGAAGCCACCTACCCGCACGAGCGAGCCAGCAGCAACACCAGCGCCGCGGCCACCACCACGGCTCCGACCAGCAGCCAGCGTCGCGCCCCCGGCGGCACCATCTCGGCGGCAACCTCCCGCGCGAAACGGCCAGCGAACGCGGCGCCAGCGGGCCCCGCAGCGCTCACCGGTTCGCTGGTCGCCGTCTCCACGGCCGGCGGCGCCGCCGCCCGCAGCCGCAGCTGCTCGCCCAGCCCCTCCAGGCCCTGCCTCGCCACCACCTTCGCCGAGCTGTCGAGTAGCCGTTGCCCGACGCCGGCGAGGCGGCCGCCGACCTGCGCGTCGAGGTCGTAGCGCAGCAGCGTGCCCTCGGGCGTCTCCTCGAGGGCGATCGCCCCCTCTCCCTTGACGAAGCCGCTCGGTCCCTGGCCATCGATGCGCATGTGGTAGCGCTCGGGCGGCGCCAGCTCGCTCATCTCGAGCGTGCCCTGGAAAGTGCCCTTGACCGGTCCCACCGCAACGCTCATGGTGCCGGTGAAACGCTGCTCGGCGGTGCGCTCGAGCCGCTCGCAGCCAGGCAGCGTGCGGGCGAGCACGGCCGGGTCCATGAGCGCCGCCCAGACGGTTGCGCGCGGAAAGGGGAAGGCGTGGGTGCCGGCGAGCTTCATGGCGCGACGGTATCGAGGAATCGAGGCGGCGAGAAGACCCCTGAGGGTGGCCGGTGGCCCAGACGGCAGCGGCCGCGACGGCCACCGCCGCGTCGTCGTCGCCGCCGAGGGCGGTGAGCAGAGCCGCCCAGTGCGGATTGGCCTCGCCGCGTGCCGCAGCAGCGAGCGCTGCGGCTCGCAGGCGACGCGCCGGGCCGCCGCGCGACGGCAGCGGCGCTCAGCGAAGACACTGGGCGGGCCGATGCGCCGGGTGGGATCTCCGCGCAAGAGCATGCACGCGCTTTCCGTCTGTTGGGGCATGGCGCGTCCCCTCCGCTTCCTCCCGCCCGGCTCCCTCGTCGAAGTCACCATGCGCACCGTCCATGGCCGGCTCCTGCTGCGTCCCAGCTCCCAGCTCAACGACCTCGTCCTCGGTGTCATCGGCCGCGCACAGAGAAAGTACGCCATGAGGATCCACGCCCTAGCGGTGCTCGGAAACCACCACGCCCTGCTCTCCCCCGACTCGCCGCAGCAGCTCGCCGCCTTCATGGACTACCTCGCCTCCAACATCGCACGCGAGATCGGCAAGCTCTACGACTGGCGCGAAAAATTCTGGGCGCGCCGCTACCGCTCGATCCTCGTCTCCGACGAAGAGGAGGCCCAGGTCGGTCGCCTCGCCTACCTCCTCGGCAACGGCGTTAAGGAAGGTCTCGTCGCCAAGCCACAGGACTGGCCCGGC
>DASYUP010000728.1:0-7286 GCA_036001185.1 Thermoanaerobaculia bacterium | reverse complement strand
ATCGGTGCGCACGGCGCGCAGGCCGACGTTGCCCTTCCACTTGCCGGCCTGCAGATTGCCCTGGAAGAAGCCACCGAAGACCTTCTCCTCGACCGAAAAGACTTCGGGCGGGTTGGGGATGCGCGTGCCGTTACCGAAACTGCTGGCGAGGATGCTCTCGACTGCGCCGCGGTTGACCGACCAGTAGCGGTCCAGCGTGCCCGCCGCGGAGATGTCGCCCAGGAAGTCACCGGGGGTGAAGCCGCCGAAGAAGGAACCCGGCGTGCAGGCGTGCCCGCCGCAGCCGGTGGCCAGCAGCGGCAGGAAGAAGCCACCATAGGTGGTGGCCTGGAAGTCCGTCTTGCGCTCGTGATCGGTGTACTTGACGCCGAACTTGAGCGACTTCAACGCCCCGGCGTCGAGGAAGTTCTCGGCGTCGAGATAGGCGTAGGACTCGCTATCGTCGTTGGTGATGTGATGCAGCGACGCGAAGTCGAACTGCAGCTGGTTGGGGTTGGTGGGATCGATATTGAGGAACTGCACCTGCGGCGACCGCCCGCGCAGGTCGTAGCGGAAGGCCGCCGGCGCGGCGAACTCGACGAACGGCTGCGACGAGGTGTCGCCATCGGCCTTGGTGTAGCCGCCGTCGAAGTGCACCAGCCACGACGCACTCGGCGTGAAGGTGCCGTCGAGGTCGGCAAACCAGGTCTTGGCAAAGGCGAAGCGGTCGATGGCGTCGTAGACGACGCCGCGGGCTCCTGGGTCGTTGGGCGAGGTGATGACTCCGGCGACGGCAGTGCCTCCCTCGACGGTGGTGTTGGTCAGGGTGCCGCCATCACCGAGGGCGTGGGACCCCCAGGCGAGGTAGTTCTGGTTGATGTTGTCGGCGCCGAAGCGCGACCAGAAGCCGTTGAGATTGAGCTCGAGGTGCTCAGAGGGCCGGAACTGGAACTCGGTGTTGAAGGCCTTGCGCTCGCGCTCCTGCTTGAACAGCGCCGAGCCGATGAGGTCGGGGACGAGCAGCCCTCCCGCCTGCACGGGCCTGGAGTAGCCGAGCACCTCGACACCGTCGCGACGGATGTTGCGCTGGTCGAAGACGCCGGAGAAGAGCACGCCGAGGTTGCCGTCAGAGTTCTTCCAGCTCACCAAGGCGGAGGCGTTGGGATCGTTCGACTTCGAGTTCTCGGTGTAGGCGTTCTGCAACGAGCCGCTGAAGGCAAAGGGCTTGAGGTCGAGCGGCTTGCGGGTCTTGACGTCGATGGCGCCGCCGATGCCGCCTTCGTCGAGCTCGGCCATGGGGCTCTTGTAGACCTTGAGCAGGCCGATGAGCTCCGAGGGCAGCAGCAGGTAGTTGAAGCTGCGGGTGGCGGCGAGCTGTTCGAGGACGAACCAGTCGGCGACCGCCACGTTGTGGCCGTTCACCGTGGTGTGGACCAGGTTGGGCGCCACGCCCCGCAGGGAGACGCGCTCGCCTTCACCGAACTCGCGGTTGATGACCACGCCCGGGATGCGCGACGTGGCTTCGGCGAGGTTCTTGTCGGGCAGCTTGCCGACGTCTTTGGCGACGATGGCATCGACGATGGCAGCGGACTCGCGCTTGATCTGCACGGCCTCCCGCAGGGACTCCGCCATCCCGACCACGGTAATGGTCTCGGTGACTGCCTCCTCACCCTCGGCAGGTGGCTTTTGCTCGGTGGTTTGGTCCGCAGGTGGTTGGGCCGGGGCGGGTGAGCTCTGTGCCGCCATCGGCGAGGCGTAGCTCAACAAAACTGCAACTAGCAATACCAGCATCGTGCACCGAAAGCGCATGTTGCCCTCCTGAATTGGTTTTGGCCTGTTAGACCAACGTCTTGCTGGGATCAAGTGGGCACCCGGCAGAGCGCCCGTCAAGAGATCAAGAGAATGGAGACCCCCCGGAGCGAGGGGCGTGGGCGGTCGGATACCTCCGAGACCGATACGGACTCCGCGAGGGGGCGGCGGGTCGCCTGGCGGAGGGTGGAGCATCGACCGCACGAGCTTGTATCGGGTCTACCCGGGAGCTGGGCTCGCCGGTGGACGCAGGAAGAGGTGCGAGCGGGTGGCGCACGCCGAGCGCCGGGCCGCGGTTGACGCCGTGACGGTGTCGACGGCGCTGTTGCCGAAGGTCTGGCCGAGCTGGCCGACCAGCGACTTGCCGGGCTGCTGCCGGGAGGAGTCGACGGCCGGGAAGAGGTGGGTTCCGCATGACCACCTCCTGGCTCGGTGTCCGGAACGCCTGGATGGGCGCCCGATCTCGTGAGTGAATCGTTTCACTAACACATCAATCACCTCCTGGCTCGATGTCCGGAACGCCGGGAGGAGCGCCCGAACTTGTGGGTGAATCGTTTCACCAACAGACAAACACCACCTCCTGGTTCGGTGCCCGGAATGCCCTGACGAGCGCCCGAACTCCTTGATGAATCGTTTCACTAAATCGATAACATAGGCTTCCACGGGCTGTCAAGAGGGTAACGAAGGAGTGGCGAAACGAAGTCTCTCGCCGACCCACCTGGTAGGACGGTGAGGTAGTGGGCGTAATCGAGGCGGGATTGCTGCGCGGCGCAATCATGGTTGGTCGTGAATCACCGCTTCTCCAGGGCCGCTCAGCTCGCCCGCTCCCTCTACGGCGCCGGCGTGCTGTAGACGACCCGGCCGCCGCGCAGCACGCGGCGGACGTCGGTGAAGGCGCGCAGGCTGTTCGCCGGGTCGCTGCCCAGCACCACCAGGTCGGCGTCGGCGCCGGCGACGAGGGTGCCGCGGCGGGCGGACTCGCCGAAGCGCGCCGCCGGGTTGGTGGTGAGCGAGGCGAGGATCTTGCGCCAGCCCAGGCCGGCGGTCCCCATCAGCTCGAACTCGGGCGCCGGGTCGTAGTCGGTGAGGTATCCGACGTCGGTGCCGAAGAGGATCTGGCCACCGGCGCGGGCAAAGGTGCGCACCTCGTCACCGATGTCGAACGACCAGCGGCCGCCGGAGAAGAGCTTCAACGTCGGCACCATCGCCATGTTCTGCTCCTTCATCCGCCGGTAGTGCTCCGCCGTCAGGCCGCGAGTGTCATCGAGGGCGTGCGCCAGCACGTCGACGTGGGCGTGCATGGCGACCTCGAGGCCGGCGACGTTGGAGGGGTGGCTGAACACCAGCTTGCCCTGCCGGTGCGCCTCGGCGGCGGCCGCCACGGCGATGGCGTCGGGGAGCGGCAGCACCTTGCCGTGAGCGATCCACGAGCCGGTGAACAGCTTGGTGATGTCGCCGCCGCCGGCGAGGTTGCGCTGCACCACGGCGACCGCCAGCTCCGGCGTCTCGGGAGTCGGTAGCAGGGCGAGGATCGCCGGCGGCAACGTGTCCTTGAGGTAGAAAGGGATTCCGTGCGGGGGATAGATGGGCAACCCGGCGGTGAGGATGCGCGGGCCCGCCACCTCTCCCGCCTCGATGCGGCGCCGCAGGGCGACGGTGTTCTCGAGCAGCGAGCCGGTGTCGACGACCGTGGTGTAGCCCCAGCGGGTGAGCATCGCCTCGAGCTGCGCCGCCAGCTTGTCCGCCGGCTGATGGGCGGCGTCGGCCCACTTCTCCTCGCTGAAGTGGACGTGGCTGTTCTGGAAGCCGGCGACGATCACCTTGCCGGCGCAGTCCAGCGTGGCGGCGCCGGCGGGGATGGTCACCTTGTCGCGTGGGCCGACGGCGAGGATCTTGCCGCCGCCGACGACCACCGTGCCGTCGAAGATCGGCAGCCCGTCGGGATCGGGGTAGATGCGGGCGCCGGTGAGCGCCAGCGGTGGCTCTGTCCTGGGCTCGGCGGCCACCGTGATCGCCGCGCCGGCTAGCGTGGCCAACACGAGAACGAAGGCGAATACCCTGTGCATGAAGGCCCCTCCCCGATGCTCCACCCAGCACTACGCTGGAGCGGTCGGGAAGTTGCGGTTCCGGGGGCGGGCGGGGCTCGTTTCCGTCCGAGTGGGGGCAATGAGCTCCGAGTGGCCCTCAGCCGGCCATCGCCGCCAGCATCTCGCGCACCGCCTCGCGCATCCCCACCATCACCGCGCGAGCGACCAGGAAGTGGCCGATGTTGAGCTCCTCCATGAAGGGGAGCGCCGCCACCGGGCCGACGTTGTCGGTGGTGAGGCCGTGGCCGGCGTAGACGCGGAAGCCGGCGGCGTGCCCTTCCTCGGCAGCGGCGCGCAGGCCGGCGAGGTGGAGCTCGCGGTCGAGGCCGTCGGCGCGCGTGTAGGCGTCGGTGTTGAGCTCGAAGCCGCTGATCGCCCCGGGCCCCAGCGCGATGAGGGCGGCGAGCTGGCGGGGGTCGGGATCGAGGAAGACCGACACCGCGATGCCGTGGCCGGCGAGCCGCAGCGCCGCCGCGCCGACCCGCGCCCCCTGAGCGAGCAGGTCGAGCCCGCCTTCGGTGGTCACCTCCTCGGGGCGCTCGGGGACCAGCGTCACCTGATGCGGAAAGAGGGCGCGCGCGAAGTCGAGCATCTCGTCGGTGGCCGCCATCTCGACGTTGAGCTTGCCGCGGATGGCGCCCTTGAGGCGCGTGAGGTCGGGGTCCTGCACGTGCCGGCGGTCGCCGCGCAGGTGGGCGGTGATGCCGCTCGCCCCGGCAGCTTCCGCGATCAGCGCCGCCTCGACCGGATCCGGGTAGGCCGCACGCCGCGCCTGCCGCACGGTGGCAACGTGATCGATGTTGACGGAGAGGCGTGCCTTCATGGTCGATCCCGCGGACAGCCAGGGCCGGGGGAGCATACGCGATGGTGATTCGAGCTCGGGGGCGGTCGGCGCGCAAGCTCGGCCTTGGGCGATCCCGCGTGAAAGCCAAATGTCGTGGTAGAGCGCCGGCAGGGCACGCCTCCGCCGGGGACCGGCGCCGGCCATGTGGTCACGGGAGTTGCTCGCCCGCGGGTCGCTACGCACCGCTCGCCGCGAGCGCGAACGCCCGTCACGCGACCCGCGGTCTCTTTGCCGGCGCCTGCGCTCGGCGAGGGCCGCGCGCGACGGTGGCCACGAGACGTTCGAAAAGCCCTCGCCTCGAGCTCCCCGGCGGAGGCGTGCCCTGCCGGCGCTCACGCAACGCCAGAGACACCGGTCCAGGACAGATGGAAGAGGTCGCGCGAACGATGCGCGCTCAAGCGCGTGCGCTCGGACCTGTGCTACTGAACGTCCCTTCTGGTGTAGGGGCGGGGCTTGCCCCCGCCCGTCTTCGCATCCGGGACCACGGTGCAACGACACCCCTCTCCAGCTCCCCAGGCGGCGCCCCGCTGGAGATGAGGGCGCAGCTCAGTCACAGGTCTGCGATCGATTCCCCGGCCCGAGTTCACCACCGCTGCCGAGCGCCGGCAGGCCGCGCCTTCGCCGGGGAGCTCGAGGCGAGGGCTTTCGGACGCTGCGGGAGCGCGGTCGCGCGCGGCCCTCGCCGAATGCAGGCACCGGCAAAGAGACCGCGGGTCGCGCACGGCTAGACCGAGCTGGCTGCGGACTGGTGCGCGGCGACCTGCGGGCGAGTAGTCCCCGTGACCACATGGCCGGCGCCGGTCCCCGGTGGAGGCGCGGCCTGCCGGCGCTCTCCACAAGAGGAAGACGCCAAGTCTTTTCCCACGACCGCCGGCCTCGCCACCGCCGCTGCGCCACGCGGTCGCTGTACCAAGACGGGCGGGGACAAGCCCCGCCCCTACACCCGAAAGCTTCTGCTGCCGGCGTCTAAGTGCCCACCGCCGCGCGGATGGCGCCCTCGAGCCGCGCCGCCTGCTCCTCGAGGGTCGCCAGCTCGGGTCCCTCGAGCATGATGCGGGCGAGCGGTTCGGTGCCGCTGTAGCGCAGCACCAGCCGGCCGTCGCCGGCGAGCTCGCCCTCGATCGCCGCCTGCGCCGCCGCCACGGCGGGAATCTGCGCGAAGGGGCGCTTCTCGCGCACCCGCACGTTGCGCAGGATCTGCGGGAAGCGGCGGAAGCCGGCGAGCAACTGCGACAGCGGGCGGCCGGCGCGCACCACGAGGTTTGCCATGGTGAGGGCGGTCACCAGGCCGTCGCCGGTGGAGGTGGTGGGCGCGTGCACCAGGTGTCCCGACTGCTCGCCCCCCAGCTTGATGCCGCGGGCGCGCATGGTCTCCATCACCGTGCGATCGCCGACGTCGCAGCGCACCACCTCGACGCCGTTCGCCCGCAGGGCCTGCTCGAGGCCGAGGTTGCTCATCGAGGTGGCGACAATGGCGGGCGGGTCGAGCTGGCCGGCGGCGAAGAGGGAGCGCGCCCAGAGGTAGAGCATGGCGTCGCCATCGCGAACTTCCCCCTGCTCGTCGACGAGGATGGCGCGGTCGCCGTCGCCGTCGAAGGCGATGCCGAGGTCGGCCCCCTGGGTGCGCACCGCCGCGGCCAGCGCCTCGGGGTGCGTCGAGCCGCATCCCTGGTTGATGTTGCGGCCGTCGGGGGCGCCGGCGAGCTGGCGCACGCCTGCGCCATGGGCGGCGAAGACGCGCGGGGCGATCTCGTACGTGGCGCCATGGGCGGTGTCGAGCAGCACGCTCAGGCCGGCGAGCGCGTGAGGTGAGGGGAGCAGCGCGGTGAGGAAGCCGACGTAGGCCTCGTAGCCGCGGCGATCGACGACCAGCTCGGGCATGGCGAGCTCCGGCCCGCGGGCGGCGAGCCGCGCCTCGAGGCGTTGCTCGAGCGCCGCCTCAGCCTGCGGCGCCCACTTTCGCCCGTCGGCATCGAAGAGCTTGATGCCGTTGTCGGGCCACGGGTTGTGGCTCGCCGACACGGCGATGCCGGCGCGCGCCGCCTGTGCGCGCACCTCCCACGCCACGCCGGGCGTGGGGATGGTGTCGACGTAAGTCACCGTCGCGCCGGCCTCCTGCAGACCCGCCGCCAGCCAGCGGCAGAGGGTGAGCGTGCTGTCGCGCGTGTCGCCGCCGACCACCACGCGGGGGCCGTCGCCCGCCGCCGCCAACGTACGCCCGAGCTCGGCGCCCAGAGCCGTCACCGTCGGCCGATCCAGCGGGTGCTCGCCGAAGGGAGCCCGCATGCCGTCGGTGCCGAAGAGGCGCGGCGCCGCGCTGGTGTCGCTCATCGCCGTTCCGAGCCGGGGCGCCGCGGCGACGGCGGCGTCGGCTCGGCTACGGTATGCGGCTGCTGCATCGGCACGAAGACCGACACCACCTGCGTCTGCACCTGCAGCAAGGGGTCGGGGGAGATCAGCAGCGTCGACTCCTGGAAGTCGAAGGCGTGGCCATCGAGGCTGATGGGATTGGTGCGGATCGCCTTGAGGGCGCTGACCAGCTTGCTGGGACCGGTCACCAGCACCTC
>DASYUP010000727.1:0-2415 GCA_036001185.1 Thermoanaerobaculia bacterium | reverse complement strand
GTCGGCGCCCATGACGAAGCGGCCGCGCAGGTCGAGCGTCTGATGGCCGGTGGAAGTGGCCCGGCCGTCGCAGATCGTCCAGCCTGCCGGCACCTGGGCGCCGGCGAAGGCGATGACGGTGCCGCTCGGCAGCTCGCCGCCGCCAGTGGTCGGTGCGGAGCCGCTGCCGGTGCTGCTCACGCCCACGCCGCTGCCAGGCTCACCGACGGGGGGTGACGCCGACCTCCGACAAGCGAGGGCGGCGAGCAGCAGGACGCAGGTGAGAGTCACGCGGACCGGAGCGCTGGCCAGTCGTCGCTTCACGGCGATCCCTCCTCGGGAGTGCGGGGTCGATGGGAAACCAGGAGCGGCGCGATTCTAGCGCTGCGCCCGATCGCCCCTACGGGGGTACGTCGCAGGAGGGAGCGCCCACCGGCGCGTCGTCCGCGTCGGGCAGCGGCTCGGGCCGGTCACGCGTGGCATCGACGACGCAGAGGAAGCCGAAGGGCTCCGCGCCGGCGTTGCGAAACTGGTGCGCCTCGCCCGGCGCCACGCGCACGAGATCGCCGGCGCCCAGGCGATGGGCGACGTCGCCGAGCGTCACCTCGCCGGCGCCGCGCAGCACCACCACCGCGTGCTCGTGGTGATGACGCTCGCGCGCCGTGCGGCCTCCTGGGGCCAGCTCGAAGTAGCGCAGCTCAAAGGCGCAGGCGCTGCCGGCGCCGCCGGCGAGCAGCCGTCGCGTCACGCCCGCCCACGTGCCGTCGGCGGCCTTGTAGGGGAGCGCCGCGAGGCCGTCCCAGGCCCCGATCTCGGCGCCGCGGCGGATCACCCGCGAGGCACCGGCCGCCGGCGCCGTTTGGCCGCTGACCGCCGCTGGCATAACCTTCGACGCGCTCACCCGCGAAGTCAGGCTAACACGCAGGCTGGCGCGTACGCGCGATCGCTCCGTCCGATGAGCCACCAGGTCACCCTCCCGCTCTGGCTGCTGCTGCTGCTCGTCCTGCTCGCCGCCTGGGCGGCGCTCTATCGCCTGCTGCTGCCGAGCGTGCGCTGGTTCTGGCGCTCGCGCGCCAACCGCGTGCTGGAGGAGGTGAGGAGCCGCTTCCAGATCGAGATCCGTCCCTTCCAGCTCACCCGCCGGCGGGTGCTCATCGACCGGCTGGTGTACGACGCGCAGGTGGTCGAGGCGGCCCAGGCCTTCGCCCAGGAGGAGGGGATGCCGCGCGAGGTGGCGATGGCGAAGGTCGAGCGCTACGCGCGCGAGATCGTCCCCGCCTTCAACGCCTACTTCTACTTCCGGCTCGGCTACTGGGCGGCGCGCTGGACGGCACGGCTGCTCTACCGCGTGCGCCTCGGCGCCGCCGACGAGGCGGCGCTGCTGGCGGTGCCGCGCGACGCCGCCGTCGTCTTCGTCATCAACCACCGCAGCAACATGGACTACCTGCTGGTGGGGCACCTGGCGGCTTCGCGCACGGCGCTGTCGTACGCCGTCGGCGAGTGGGCGCGCATCTGGCCGCTGGAGGGTCTGCTCAAGGCGATGGGCGCCTACTTCGTGCGCCGCCGCTCGCGCAACGCGCTCTACCGCCGGGTGCTCGAGCGCTACGTGCAGATGGCCACCGCCGCCGGCGTGCCGCAGGCGATCTTCCCCGAGGGCGGGCTGTCGCGCGACGGCAAGCTGGGCGCCGCCAAGCTGGGCCTGCTCGACTACATGGTGAAAGCCTTCGACCCGGCGGCGTCGCACGACGTCGTCTTCGTGCCGGTGGCGGTCAACTACGACCGCGTGCTCGAGGACCGCACGCTGCTGCTCGACGGCACTCCGGAGGCGAGCCGCCCCGGCACCCTGGGCGCGGTCGCCAATCTCGCCGGCTTCGTCGGCCGGCAGCTATGGCTGGTGGTCAGCGGGCGCTGGCATCGCTTCGGCTACGCCTGCGTCAGCTTCGGCTCGCCGCTGTCGCTGGCGCAGTGGTGCTCGGCGCGCGGCTTCGACCCGCGGCCGCTCGGCCGCGAGGAGCGTTTCGCGCGGGTCGGGGAGCTCGCCGGCGAGCTGATGGCGCGCATCGGCACGGCGGTGCCGGTGGTGCCGGTGGCGCTCGTCGCCACGGTGCTGCGGCGTGAGCCGGAGCGGTCTTTCAGCGCCCTCGAGCTCGCCGCCGAGGCGTACGCGCTGCTGCACGAGCTACAGACGGCCGGCGCCCACGTCTACCTGCCGCGGCAGGACGTCGACTACGCGCTCACCGTCGGCCTGCGCATGCTGCGGCTGCGGCGGCTGGTGGTCGAGGACGAGGCGGGCCTGTTGCGGCTGACGCCCGGCGAGGAGCGCACGGTGGCCTACTACGCCAACTCGATCGCTCACCTGCGCGGGGTGATGGCGACTCCGGCACTGCCCACTGTCAGGACCTGACCCCTTCGAGACGAGGTCGTCGATCGGTGGCC
>DASYUP010000726.1:0-4539 GCA_036001185.1 Thermoanaerobaculia bacterium | reverse complement strand
GGTGCACCGCCGTGAGGACGCTCCAGCGGAGTGGCGCCGGCGGTTGCGCCTGGTGGTCTTCGGCCACTCGCATCGACCCGAGATCACCTGGGACGGCGCCTGCATGCTGCTCAACCCGGGGGCCTGCGGGCCGCGCCGGTTCAAGCTGCCGCTGACGGTTGCCATCCTGCGCGTCGACGGCGACCAGGTCACGCCGGAGATTCGCGGCGTCTAGGGGTGCACCTCGGCGCTCCCGGGTTCACTCTTCCGAGCGGTCCTTCAGCAGGTAGGGCTCCAGCCACGCGTTGCCCGCACGGCTGTAAGGCTGGCATACCCACTCCCGATTCTCGTCCTTCAGCTTGCGGTAGAAACGGGCGTTGCCCTGGTCGTTCACCGCCTCCACCAGCTCGTAGGAGCCGTTCTCGTCGAGGAAAGCGCAATGGTCTCGCACCGGTCGGAGGTCGACGTCGTCCATGCCGACGATGCCACCCACCCGCAGGCGCTGGTCGATGTAGTGCCAATCCAGGGCCGGCACCGGGTAGCCGTGACAGCCATCGATGTACGCGAAGTCGAGCGGGACGTCGAGCTCGAGGCGAGGCAGGGTGTCGGCTGACGAGCCGATGTGGAAGGTGACCTTTTCCTGCGGGACTCCGATCTCCTGCAGGTAGCGGCGGATTCTCTCCTCTTCCCTCGAAGCGGCCGTGCAACTGTGATGGTGGCTCACGACGGCCGCCATGAGCACCGTCGTATAGCCCGCGCCAGTCTCGATGGACACCATCTCACCGGTCAGCCGCGCGGCGATGCGGTGGAGGATCGGCGGCCCGACGTTCCAGGAGCAATCACCGCCCGGGAAGGAGATGCCCTGCGCGGCCAGGTGGCGAACGTCTGCCTCGTCGATGCCGTGGAATAGCGGGCGATCCTCGAGGAGGCGAGCCAATACCGACGAAGCGTCGAAGGTCGCCCTGGTGGCGCCGTCCGCCGAGTTTGGCTTCTCCGTCATGGGCGATCTTCGCGAATCGGCTGAACACGAGGCGCCAGGGGCGCTAACCGCCGGGCTCGATTGCAGTCCCAGAATACCCCAGGCGAACGGTCGACCAGGTCGCTCTTCGAGGCCGCTCGCTACAATGGCTGCGATGTCCGCCCCGCACGACCGCCTCGGCCGGCCGCTCACCGATCTGCGGGTGTCGGTGACCGACCGCTGCAGCCTGCGCTGCGCCTTCTGCATGCCGGCCGATCGCGACTATGAGTTCCTGCCGCGTGCCGAGCTGCTCACCTACGAGGAGATGACCCGGCTGGTGCGGCTGTTCATCGGCCTCGGCGTCACCAAGGTGCGGCTGACCGGCGGCGAGCCGCTGCTGCGCCGCGACCTGCCGCGGCTGGTCTCGATGCTCGCCGCCTTGCCGGGGATCGACGACCTCGCCCTCACCACCAACGGTGTGCTGCTGACCCGTGACGCCGCCGCCCTGCGGGCGGCCGGGCTCGCCCGCGTCACCGTCAGCCTGCACAGCCTGCGCGAGGAGACCTTCGATCGCCTGAGCGGCAGCCGCGGCCAGCTGCCGGCGGTGCTCGCCGGCATCGAGGCGGCGGCCGCCGCCGGGCTCACGCCGGTGAAGGTCAACGCGGTCGTGGTGCGCGGGGTCAACGACGGCGAGGTGGTCGAGCTCGCCCGGCACTTCAACCGCCCCGGCTTCGTGCTGCGCTTCATCGAGTACATGGACGTCGGCACCGTCAACGGCTGGCAGCCCACCGGCGTGGTGGCCGCCGACGAGATCCTCGCCCGCGTCGGCGCGGCGCTGCCGCTGGCGCCGGCGCCCCGCCGCAGCCCGCACGACGTGGCGCTGCGCTACCGTTATCTCGAGGGCGGTGGCGAGCTGGGGGTCATCGCCTCGGTGTCGCAGCCATTCTGCGGCGACTGCTCGCGCGCGCGGCTGACCGCCGACGGTTCGCTCTTCACCTGCCTGTTCGGAGTCGCCGGGCACGACCTCAAGGCACCGCTGCGCGGCGGCGCCAGCGACGGCGAGCTGCAGGCGCGGATCGCCGCCATCTGGCGGGAGCGGGCCGACCGCTACTCCGAGGAGCGCGCTGTGCGGTTGGGCGCGGGAGCTCCCGAGCCCCCTTCGCGCGTCGAGATGTTCCGCATCGGCGGCTGAGGGGAGGCGCTGCCATGGGCCTGATCGACCGCCTCGCCGCAGACCTGATCGCCGACTCGGTGGGGCTGCCACCGCGGCTGACCCGCGGCCTGGTGCGTCGCGCGGTGGGCAGCCCGCTGCTGCTCGCCGGCGGCGCCGCCCTGGCCGGGGCCTTCATCTCCGAGCTGGTACGCGAGCAGCAGAGCGGCGTCGGCGGCACTGGTGGTCCGCCGAGCTGGGTGCCGCCGCCTCCGCCGCCGGCCGGCGGCACGTCGTCGGCGGCGCCGGAGGAGGGTGCGAGCCCGCCGCTGCCGCCGTTGCCGGTTCTGCCGCCGTTGCCGCCCGCGTCGCCGCCCGCAATGACGGCGGCCGGCGACGCCACGACCGCCCAAACTGCCACCGAGGCCCCGCCCGTCGACACGGAAGTGGTCCTCCCTCCAGCGCTGCTCTACGCAGTGGTGCGCACGATGGTGGCGGCGGCGCTCGCCGATGGCTCCCTCGCCCCCGCCGAGCGCGCGCGCATCGAGAGTCGCCTTGCCGGCGGCGAGCTGCCCGAGGAGCAAGCGGCGCAGGTACGTCGCGATCTCCTGCTGCCGGCCACGCCCGCCGAGCTGGCGGCCCTGGCACCATCGCCGACGGACCGCCAGGTGTTCTACCGCTTCGCCGCCCTGGTAGTGAGGGCCGAGGGCGGCGTCTCGCTGGCCGAGCTGGCGTGGTTGCACCAGCTCGCCGCCGCCTTCGGTCTCGATGCGGAGCAGGCGAGCGGGCTCGAGGCACAGCTGTTCTCCGCCGCCGGCTCTGCGGACAGCTGAGTTGCGCCGACCGTTGTTGCGCCTGCGCCGTCGCCTCTCGCGCCCGGCCCAAGCCTCACTGGAACAGCTCGCCAGGGCCGACCTGGCGACGCGGCGGGCGTTGGAAGAGCAGCACGGGGTCCACGTGCTGCCGGTGCACTTCTACACCGGCGTGCCGTCGATCGCCGAGATCGAGGGCTCGTTCGAGTACCGCGAGCCGGCGCCGTTTGCCGATCCCCACCTCTTCGACCACGACCGACTGTCCGCCGTCCTCGAGGAGCTCTGCCCCTACGCCGAGGAGTTCGCTCCGCCGGCCGGCGGCGACCCGGAGCGCTGCGGCGAGTTCTTCTGGGACAACGGCCAGTTCAGCTTCAGCGACGCGATGGCCTACTACTGCATGGTGCGCCGGTACCGGCCAGCCACCGTCGTCGAGGTCGGCAGCGGCTTCTCGACGCTGGTCGCGCGCGCGGCGCTGGAGCGCAACGGCGGCGGTCGCCTGGTCTGCGTCGAACCGTCCCCGCGACCCTTCCTCACCGCGCTGCCGGACGTCGAGATCGTTTGCGCCCCCGCCCAGTCGCTCGATCTGCGCTTCTACGAGGACCGGCTGGGCGACGGCGACATGCTGGTCATCGACTCGACGCATACCGTGAAGACCGGCAGCGACTGCGTCCACCTCTACCTGCGGGTCATCCCGCGCCTCGACCGCGACCTGCTGGTGCACGCCCACGACGTCTTTCTGCCCCACCCCATGCCGCGCGACTGGCTGTTGGAGAAGCAGCTCTTCTGGGGCGAGCAGTATCTGCTTCTGGCCCTGCTCACCGACAATCCGCGAGCCACCGTCCTCTATGGCAGCGCCTACCACAACAACGCCGCCAGCAAGCCGCTGCTCGACCGGCTGATGGGAGACAAGTGGCCATCCGGCGGGGGGAGCCTGTGGTTTCGCTACCAGGGACGGCGCGAGGCCGGAGCCGGCAACCCGTAGGGTCGACCTGCAACGACGGGCGGGACCAGGCGCCGCAAGTTACACCGGGGTGGCCGCGGTCAGTGCTGCACGGTCGACAGCAGCGGCGGGGGCGCCCGCTTCTGGGCGCCGCGCCACGGCGATCAGCCCCAGCCCCGGCCAGGGGATGAAGCGGTCGACGCGCCGCAGCAGCGGCACCAGCCAGTCGAAGCCCTTGAGCTGCAGCCGCGAGAAGTTGCGCCGCCGCAGCACCTTGCCGTTGAGCCACCAGGCCGGCACCGAGGCGCGGTTGAACTGGGAGCAACTCTCGAGCTGGAAGCCGGCGCGCACGAGCTCGTCGTTCAGCATCCGCTCGTCGTAGCGCACGCGGTGCGCCAGCGCCTCGTCGAGGCTCGAGTACAACCCCTGCCCTTGCGGCACGTAGAGCACCAGCCGGCCGCCCGGCGCCAGCGCGCCATGCATGTTGCGCAGCGACGCGATGGGATCGCGCACGTGCTCGAGCACGTTGAGGCAGACGACGGTGTCGAACTGCCCCTGCAGCGCGGTGAAGCACGCCGGGTCCTCGAGGTCGACGCGCACCACGTCGAGGTAGGGCTTGCCGGCGGTGCCGTTGCGCAGGTAGTGCAGGTACTGCGGGTTGATGTCGCTCGCCACGTAGCGCTCGCGCGGCAGCAGCCAG
>DASYUP010000725.1:0-5155 GCA_036001185.1 Thermoanaerobaculia bacterium | reverse complement strand
GACGTGCGCGAGGGCGACACCGCCGAGGCGCAGCCGGTGGCGGTGGTGAGCCAGTCGTTCGTCGACCAGTGCTGGCCGGGGCAGGAACCGCTGGGGCGCACCTTCCGCTTCGCCAATCAGCAGCGCACAGTGGTCGGGGTTGTCGGCGACGTGCGGGTGCGCGGCCTCGAGCAGGAGAGCGAGCCGCAGGTCTACCTCTCCTACCAGCAGGTGCCCGACAACAACATCATCGGCTACGTGCCGAAGGACCTGGTGGTGCGCTCCTCGCAGTCGCTCGCCAAGCTGCTCCCCGCGCTGCGCGCCATCATCGCCCGCAGCGACCCGCGGCAGCCCATCTCCGACGCCCGGCCACTGGGCGATATCGTGGCGACCGAGACCGCACCGCGGGCGCTGCAGGTGCGGGTGCTCGGACTCTTCACCGTGCTCTCCTTCCTGCTCGCCGCCATCGGCCTCCACGGCCTGCTCGCCTTCAGCGTCTCGGCACGTGCCCCCGAGATCGGGCTCCGCATTGCCCTCGGCGCCGACGCCCGCGGGATCCTCGGGCTGGTGCTCAAGCGTGGCGTGCTGCTCGCTGCTGCCGGGGTGGGCCTCGGTGGCGCCCTCGCCTACGTCGCCGCCCGCTCGCTCCAGGCCCTCCTCGCCGGCGTCAGCCCCGGCGATCCGTTGACCTTCGGCGGCGCCATCGCACTCTCCGCAGTCATGGCTATCGCCGGCAGCCTGGTCCCCGGTCTGCGGGCGATGCGGCTCGATCCTCTCGCCGTGATGCGCACGGAATGAGCGACGAGGCCGGTCGCCGGCGCTGGCGCTAGGCGATAGCGTGCTGCCGGCGCGGCGGGCGGACGGTGATGCGGGCGGACGGAAGAGGTAGGGTGAACCGGCCGGCTAGGGCCGCCGTACCCACGAGACATGAGATTCGCCCTCTTCCTTTCCCTGTCCTCCTCTTTCCTGCTTGCCTGCGCGCGCGCCGGTGCCGAGGGCGCCGCGGCGGCGCCGACGCCGGTGCGGCCGATCCTCGTCGAGCTCTTCACCTCGCAGGGGTGCTCGAGCTGCCCGCCCGCCGACCGGCTCCTGGCGCGGCTCGCCGCGGTGGCGCCGGGCGAGCGGGCCATCGTCCCGCTGGCCTTCCACGTCGACTACTGGAACCACCTGGGCTGGCAGGACCCGTTCTCCTCCGCCGACTGGTCGGAGCGCCAGCGCCGGTACGGCGTGGGGTTCGGCGGCGGCCGCATCTACACCCCGGAGCTGGTGGTCGCCGGCAGCGCCGACTGCGTCGGCACCGACGAGGCGGGCCTGCAGCGACTGGTGGCGCGCGCCGCCGCCGAGCCGGTGCGGGCGAGCGTGCAGCTCACACCCGCAGGCACCGGCGAGGGCAAGCTCACCGTCGAGGTCGCCGCGCAGCGGGTGACGGAGGCCGGCGCCGCGCCCACCGAGGTGCTGGTGGCGCTGTTCGAGAACGGCCTCGAGACGCCGGTCGGCCGCGGCGAGAACGCCCACCGCCGGCTGCACAACGACCGCGTGGTGCGCCGGCTGGTGCGGGCGCTGGCGCTGCCCGCTGGCGGCGGCGACGGCAAGACGCGGCTGGAGCTGCCGCTCGATCCGGCCTGGGGTCGCTCGCACCTCGGTCTCGTCGCCTTCGTGCAGGAGCCCTCGACCCTGCGCGTGCTGGCGGCCACCGAGGCCGCCGTGCGCTGAGAGCGCCGCGGCCGGCATCGCCCGCCGCAGAGTCGAAGGGCCGGGTCACGGCGACCCGGCCCTCGCTTCGTTCACGCGCCCGGGCGTGCGCCCGCGGCGCACCGCGCTCAGGTACCCGGAGCGGCCGCGGGACGGGTGAAGGTGAAGTTCGCCGTCGCCGTGCCGTTGTCGGCCACCGTCACGTCCTGGGTCTGCTCGCCCATCTTCTCCTGCCAGGCGGCGATGGTGTACTTGCCGGCCGGCAGGTTCTTGATGGTGAAGCTGCCGTCGGCGCCGGTGACGGCGAAGAAGGGGTGCTTGATCACTCCGACGTAGGCGTTCATCCAGGGGTGGACGTCGCACTTGACGAGGAACATCCCCTCGGCCTGATCGAAGGTGTGATCGGGCGACTTCTTGACCTCGCCCGGCATGGCGACGTTGAACTCCTGGTTGACCTTCGGCAGCGCATGCACGTTGTGGAGGATGCCATCGGAGTTGATGAAGTCGAGCGGCTGCCCCACCATCACACCGACGACGTGCGGTACGTACATGCAGCCGTTCTGGTCGATCGCCGCCGCGGTGGTCGGCGGGGCCCAGGTGGCGTTGTCGGGCAGCCCGCTCTTGACGTAGACGAAGACGTTGCCGAGCTCCTTGTTCGCGCCCAGCTCCAACACGGGGTTGGCCACTGCGCTGGTGTGCTTGGCCGCGCACGTCGGGTCGGCCGACATGCTCACCGGCGGCAGCTTCGGCACCGCGCCGTCGTAGGTCACCTTGCCGGCCACCGTGGCAGTGCCGGTCGGCCCGGCCGCCGCAGGCGCCGCCGGAGCTGCCGGTGCCGCCGCCTCGCCACCCGCGGGCGCCGCTTCCTTCTGCCCACCGCAGCCCACCATCACCAGCGCGCCCCACGCGAGGGCGGCCGCGCCGCAGAGCACGGCACTCTTCCTGCTCCTGGTCATCGTCTCCACTCCTTCCATGTTGGTCTTGTTTGCCGCGCCGGATCGCTGGCGTGCTGGGTCGCGAACCGGGTCGCCGGCTGGCGCGGGCGCCGCGGGCGACGGGCGTTGCCGCTGGTCGCCTGACGTGGCGCGGGGATTCTATCCGCATTGACGGCGGTGGGGCGGAACGCGACTTGCAGATCGACGTTCCAGGCGGCGGCCGAGCCGTCGCCTGGAGATCGCATGCCCGTCAAACGACTGCCGCCGCTGCCTGGGTCCCTCGTTCTCCTGCTCGCTGCGATCCTCGCGGCCTGCGCCCCGGCACCGCCCGAGGAAACGGCACGCCCGCAACCGACGCCGGCGCTGGCCAGCGTGCCGGCGGAAGGCTTCCTCCGCTACGACCCGCAGGAGGTGGAGCGCGACCGCCTCGATCCCACCTGGCGCGCCTGGGCCCAGCGCGACCTCGAGCGGCGGCAACAGCTCGCAGCCTCGCCCCCCTTCCCCGGTTTCACGCCCGCGCCAGTGGCACCCGGTACCGCGGCTCCACCCGCGGCCACACCCACGCCCACGCCGACCCTCGCCGGCGAGCTGCCCGTCGACCGCCTGCGCGCCGGCGCCGCCGCGCCGCGGACGGGCACCGACGGCGCCGGGACCGTCGCCACCACTTCGCGCGAGACGTGGGACGCCATCACCCCCGAGGCCTTCGGCGGTGCGCCGGCGCTACCCCTCTCGGGCGACGCCGCCGGGCCGACCGCCCTGCGTGCCCAGCAACTGCTCGATCGCGTCGGCTTCTCCCCCGGCGTGGTCGACGGGCATTGGGGTAAGAACAGCGAGAAGGCGGTGTTCTGGCTGCAGGTCGCGCTCGGCGAGGCGCCCACCGGCATCCTCGACCAGGGTCTCTACGAGCGCCTGGTACAGGTCGCCGGCGGCGACCAGCCGCTCACCCGCTACACGCTCACCGCCGACGACGTCGCCGGCCCCTTCCAGCCGATCCCCGACAGCCCTGCCGAGCAGTCGCAGCTCTCCTGCCTCTGCTACGAGTCGGCGGCGGAAGAGGCCGCCGAGCGCTTCCACACCACGCCCGAGCTGCTCGCGCGGCTCAACCCTGGCGTCGATCTCGCCGCCCTGCGCGAAGGGGTCGGCCTGGTGGTGCCCAACGTCGAACCGGCGCCGAGCACCCATCCGCCGCGCCAGCAGCAGCCGCTACCGCGCATCGCCCGGCTGGTGATCTCGCGCGGCGGCCGGTACCTGCAGGCGCTCGACACGGCGGGCAACATCCTGCTGCACTTCCCGGCTACCCTCGGCGCCGGCTACGACCCGTCGCCGGGCGGCGACTTCACGGTGACCCGCGTCACCTTCGGACCCGACTTCCAGTACCAGCCGAAGCTCTTCGCCGAGGTCCCCGACACCGAGCCCGAGTACCACCTGCCGCCGGGTCCCAACGCGCCCGTCGGCAGCGTCTGGATCGCCCTCTCCAAGGAGCACTACGGCATCCACGGCACCGCCGAGCCGCAGACCATCGGCTACGCCAGCTCGCACGGCTGCGTGCGGATGACCAACTGGGACGCCACCTTCCTCGCCGATCACGTGCCGGTCGGCACGACGGTCGAGTTTCGCGACTGAGCCATGAGAGGAGAACCCGCCATGTCACCCATCCTCCGCCGCGGCGCCCTCGCCGGTGCCGCCGTCCTGCTGGCCGCCACCCTCGGAGGCTGCGCCTCGTCGGGCGTCAACAAGGGGCAGTTCAACCTCGTCTCGCTGCAGGAGGAGTGGCAGCTCGGCGATCAGCTCGCCGTCGACCTGTCGCGCCAGCTGCGGCTGGTCGACGACCCCGCCGCCCAGTCCTACCTCGACTCGGTGGGCCGTCGCATCGTCAGCCAGACCGAGATGGCCAACCTGCCGTGGCGGTTCCACATCGTCGCCGACCCCGAGGTCAATGCCTTCAGCATCCCCGGCGGCCAGGTCTACGTGAACGCCGGGCTGATCGACAAGGCGCCCAACGCCGCGGCCTTCGCCGCCACGCTGGCTCACGAGTGCTCGCACGTGGTGGCCCGCCACGCCACCGAACGCCTGTCGAAGGCCTACGGCATCGAGGCGCTCGGTGCCGTGGCGCTGGGCCGCAACCCGGCGCTCTACCAGCAGATCCTCGCCAACATCCTCGCCCAGGGAGCGCTGGCGCGCTTCTCGCGCGCCGACGAGGGCGAGGCCGATCGGCTGGGCGCCGCCTACATGTACAAGGCGGGCTTCGATCCCCACGGTATGGTGCAGATGTTCGAGGCCCTGCTGGCGGAGCGCCAGCGCCGGCCGGGCTCCGTCGAGCGCTTCTTCGCCAGCCATCCGCTCACCGAGGATCGCATCCGCGAGGTGCGCAAGGAGATTGCCGGCTTCCCGCCGCGGCAGGACCTGATTGCCAGCGACCCGCGCTTCGAGCAGCTGCGCGGGCGGCTCGCAGGTTACTCGCGGGTCGGCCGCTGAGGCGGCAGAGGGCGCCGACGAACCGGCCGGCGCCCTTCCACGGGCTGCAGCTGCTCGCCGGCCACTTGGTGGCT
>DASYUP010000724.1:0-7478 GCA_036001185.1 Thermoanaerobaculia bacterium | reverse complement strand
GCCAGAACGTCCGTTGCCAGCCTCGGTCCGTCTGGTCTGCTCGCTGCTCGCTGCTTGCGCGCTCGGTGCGTGCGCCAGCATGGGGAGCGCCTCGAAGCCCGCCACCCCGGCCGCGAAGGCAGGTTCGGCGGCTGCCGAGGCCGTGCCCTACCCGTCGACCTACAAGCCCCTGCCTTCGCAGCCGACGCTGATCCGCAATGCCACCGTGCTCACCGCCACCGGCCCGCGCATCGAGGGAGGCTCGGTGCTGATGCGCGACGGCAAGATCGTCGCCGTGGGCGCCGCCGTCGAGGCGCCGGCCGACGCCCTGGTCGTCGACGGCACTGGCAAGTGGGTGACGCCCGGGCTGATCGACACCCACTCGCACCTCGGCGTCTACGCGGCGCCCGGCGGCGACTCCCTTTCCGACGGCAACGAGGCGACCAGCCCCAACACCGCCGAGGTGTGGGCGGAGCACTCGGTGTGGCCGCAGGACCCGCAGTTCCCGCTGGCCCTCGCCGGCGGCGTCACCACCATGGAGATCCTCCCCGGCTCCGCCAACCTCTTCGGCGGCCGCAGCGTGACGCTCAAGAACGTGCCCTCGGTGACGGTGCAGGGGATGAAGTTCCCCGGCGCCCCCTACGGGCTCAAGATGGCCTGCGGTGAGAACCCCAAGCGAGTGTACGGCGGCAAGGGACGGTCGCCGTCGACGCGGATGGGCAACTTCGCCGGCTACCGCGAAGCCTGGATCAAGGCCCGTGCCTACGAGGACAAGCTGAAGAAGTGGCGCGACGAGGGCAGCGACCCCGCCAAGCGCCCCGACCGCGACCTGCAGATGGAGACCCTGGCCGGCGTGCTGGAAGGCAAGATCCTGGTGCAGAACCACTGCTATCGCGCCGACGAGATGGCGCAGGTGATCGACATGAGCAAGGAGTTCGGCTACAAGGTCGCCTCCTTCCACCATGCCGTCGAGGCCTACAAGATCCGCGATCTGCTCGCCAAGGAGGGCATCTGCGGCAGCCTGTGGTCGAACTGGTGGGGCTTCAAGATCGAGGCCTACGACGGCATCCCGCAGAACATCGCGCTGATGAACGAGGCGGGCGCCTGCGCCATCGTCCACTCGGACTCGGCGCAGGGTATTCAGCGGCTCAACCAGGACGCCGCCAAGGCGATGCGCGCCGGCCACGAGGCGGGGATCAAGGCGACCTACGAAGACGCCATCCGCTGGATCACCATCAACCCCGCCCACGCCATCGGCGTCGAGCAGTCGACGGGCTCGCTCGAGGCCGGCAAGATGGCCGACGTCGTGCTCTGGTCGGGCGACCCCTTCAGCATCTACAGCAAGCCGGAGAAGGTCTACATCGACGGGGCGCTGCTCTTCGATCGCAACGATCCCAAACGGCGGCCGACCACCGACTTCGAGCTCGGGCTGCCGACCGAGGAGGTGCCGTGGTGAGCCGCTCGCGCCTGCTGCTCGTGCTCGCAATCGTGCTCGCCGTCGCCGGGCTGCCGGCAAGCCGTGGCGGAGCGGAGACCATCGCCATCACCGGCGGCAAGGTCTACCCGGTATCGGGGCCGCCTCTCGAGGGCGCCACCGTGGTGCTGCAGGACGGCAAGATCGCCGCCGTCGGCGCCGGCGTCGCGGTGCCGGCGGGAGCGCGGGTCATCGACGCCCGCGGCAAGGTGGTCACTCCCGGCTTTTTCGACTCTGCCTCCCGCCTCGCCGCCGTCGAGATCGATGCCTACGACGAGACCACTGAGGCGCGGGTGCAAGACGACCGCATCACCGCCGCCTTCGACGTCGTCGACGGCCTCAACCCGCTCGCCACCAACGTGCCGGTGACGCGCGTCGAGGGGATCACCCGGGCAATCGTCGTGCCGCGGGCCGGCAAGTCGCTGATCGCCGGCCAGGCGGCGCTCATCGACCTCGCGCCGCAGGCGGTGCCCGACCCGCGGGCGATGGTGGAGCGCGACCCGGTGGCGATGGTGGCGGTGCTAGGCAACGAGGGGGCGGAGCTCGCCGGCGGCGCCCGCGGCGCCGCCATGTTGCGGCTGCGCGAGGCGCTGGAGGACGCCAAGGACTTTGCCGTCAACCGGCGGGCCTGGGAGGGCGCGCAGCATCGCGACTACCCGCTGTCGCGGCTCGACCTCGAGGCGCTCGGGCCGGTGGTGCGCGGCGAGCTGCCGCTGGCGGTGTCGGTCAGCCGCGCCAGCGACATCCTCGCCGCCTTGCACCTGGCGGCGGAGTACAAGCTGAAGCTGGTGGTGCTCGGTGGCGCCGAGGGGTGGATGGTGGCCGGCCAGCTGGCGGCGGCCAAAGTGCCGGTGGTGGTCGATCCGATGGCCAACATCCCCGACTTCGAGAGCCTGGGGACGTCGCTGGAAAACGCCGGGCGCCTGCAGAAGGCGGGTGTCGACGTGCTGCTCGCTTCCTTCGACGCCCACAACTCGCGCGACCTGCGGCACGCCGCCGGCGAGGCGGTGGCCTATGGCATGCCCTGGGACGCCGCCCTGCGGGCGCTGACCCTCGCCCCGGCAGAGGTGTGGGGGATCGCCGGCCGTTACGGGACCCTGGCGGTAGGCAAGGAGGGCGACCTGGTGGTATGGAGCGGCGATCCCTTCGAGCTGCTCACCAGCGCCGAGCACGTCTTCATCAAGGGCCGCGAGGTGCCGCCCGACACGCGGCAGCGCGAGCTGCTCGAGCGCTACCGCGATCTCTCGCAGCCTCTGCCGCCGGCGTACCGACAGTAGGGGCGCGCGGGACCCGCCGCGCGCGGGGCGGACGGTCCTGGGGCGGATCACTCCCGATTGCTAGAATCGGGCGTGATCCGCCGCCACCTCCTGCCCTGGGTCCTCCTGGTCGCCGCGCCGGGGACGGCGCTACCGCTGCACGCCGTGGCGCTCGGCTGGGAACGCCTCGACCTGACCGCGGCAGGCTCCTACACCCTCAACTACGTCCCCCACTCGCTGAACCTCTCGCAGCCGGCGCCGGCCATCGTCTTCCTGCACGGCCAGGGGGCGACGCCGGAGGGCTGGCAGAGCATCCTCGCTCCGCTCGCCGAGCAGCTCGGCTTCGTGCTGGTGGTGCCGAGGGCGGCGGCCACCGCCGGGGGGTTCTTTACCTTCGGCGTCGGCGCCGACGATGCGGTGATCACCGAGGCGCTGCGGCGCGAGCAGGAGCGCGTTGTCATCGACACCCGCCGCATCGGCATCGCCGGTCATTCGGCGGGGGGCGCCTATGCGCTGGTGCTCGCCTATTCCACGGCATCGCCCTTCAACGGCGTCTTCTCGCTCTCGGCTCCCTACCGCACCGTGGTGCGTCTCGCCGACCCGACGCGGGTACCGCCGCTGCGCTTCTACTACGGCACCCTCGATCCCAACTATCAGAACGCCTACCCGGTGCTGTCGGCGATGTTCGACGGCCTCGGTGTCCCGCAGCAGGCGGAGATCGCCCCCGGCAAGGGCCACAACGACATCGGCTCGCAGTCGCTGCTCGATGGCTTCGCGTTCCTCCTCGCCCAACCGGTGCCTCCCTGCGCCCCCGGTCCCACCACGCTGTGCCTGCGGGGCGGCCGCTTCCGCGTCGAGGCGAGCTGGGAAACCACCGACGGGCAGGGACCCGCCGGGGTGGTGCGGCTCACCGACGAGAGCGGCTATCTCTGGTTCTTCGACCCGCAGAACGTCGAGGTGACCCTCAAGCTGATCGCCGCCTGTCCGTTCAACCAGCGCTGGTGGGTCTATGCCGCGGGCACCACCGATGTGGGGGTGGTGCTGACGGTGAGCGACCTGGTGAAGGGCAAGCAGGTGAGCTACGTCAATCCGCGCGGCACCGCTTTCCAGCCGGTGCTCGACAGCGGCGCGTTCGCCACCTGTCCGTGACTCGAGGACCCGGCTGCCCGGGCGACCGATCGCTGGGGCCGGCTACGGTGCAGCCGCGCGGCTGGCGGCGTCGGCGTCGACGAGCCCCCAGCCGAAGACCGGATCCGGACCGGGCTCGCCGAGGTCGGCGGCGGTCGACTCCAGGAGGTCGATCAGCGCGCTCCTGCTCAGCGCCGGGTTGACCGACAGCACCAGCGCGGCGACGCCTGCCACGTGCGGCGATGCGAACGAGGTGCCGCTGGCGAAGTTCCAATCGCTGGGACCGTTCACCAGGGTGGCGGTGCGGCGTTTCTGCAGCAGGGTGCCGTCGAGCCGACTGACCATCACCGCCGGAATCCAGCGGCGCCCGTCGCTGGCGGTGTCGTTGAGGAGGGTGGGGGTGATCTCCTGGTCGACGTTGTTGTAGATCACCGCTCCCACCGCGCCGGCATCCATGGCGTGCTCGACCTTCTCGTAGAAGAAGGCGTCGCCGCGCCGCATGAGGGCGATGGCGCCGCGCGCAGCGCGCGGAAACTCGCCCGCCGTGTTGCCGGTGCCGCAGTCGACCAGCCGGCCGCGGAGGCCGTTGGTCTGGCCGGCCAGGCCCATGGGGACGGCGTCGAAGGTCTTGCCGGCGGTGACGAAGGCCTCGCTGCCGGCGCCGCGCGGTACCGAGGACAGCACCGCCACTCCCGGGGCCACGACGCCCAGCTCGGGACCGGTGTTGGAGAAGGAGGCGATGGCGGTCGTGCGGTCGACGGCACCCACCGCAAGGATGTCGCGGAAGCGCGCCGGGTAGCTGATCCCTTCATGGCCGCCGTTGCCGGAGGCGGCGACGATCAGCAGGTCCGGATGCTGCTGTAGCACGTCGTGGTAGAAGTCCTCCTCGATGCTGCTCAGCTGGTCGCTACCCAGGCTCAGGTTGATCACCCGGCAGCCCTCGTCGGCGAAGCGTGCCACGGCCGACATCACGTCGCTGCCGCGGCCGCTGCCGGTGGGGCCGAGGACGCGGGCGTGGCGGATGGTGGCGCCGTAAGCGACTCCGTGCACACCCTTGCGGTTGAAAGCCGCGGCGATCACCCCCGCCACCATCGTGCCGTGCTCGCCGAGGCCGGGATCGTTGCCGATATCAGGGTCCTCGTCGTTGTCGACGAGGTCGAACCCCCCGGCGTAGGCGCCGGCGAGGTCCGGATGGTGGGCGTCGATGCCGGTGTCGCCAATGCACACCGTCACGCCGCCGCCGGTGACGTGCCGGGCGTGCGCCGCCGTGGCCTTGGTCAGCACCAGCCCGTAGAGGCCGTTGGCCAGGGTCGGCACCAGCTCGGCGCGCGAGAGCGCGGCGGCGTGGTAGACGGGGTCGGGCTCGACCAGCGCCACCCGTGGATCCTCGCGCAGCGCCGCCACGTCGGTGGCCGCAAGCTCGACGGCGGCGACGCCGTCCGTGCCGATGGCCAGCTCCCGTTCGATCCGCCCTTCGTGGCGCGACACCGCGGCGCGCTGCAGGGGGCCGATGCCGTCGCGAAAGCGCACCAGCACGCGCACACGTTGCTCCTCCCCGGCGTGCGCCGTCGCCGCACAGGCGAGCAGCAGGAGGCTGAGCAGCAGGCGGCGGCTGGTCATGCGATCGAGTGCGGCCCCACGCCAGTATAGCGGGCGGGCCGCTTCAGTCGGCAGCTAGGTCGGCAGCGCGGTCGGCGCGGAGGGCGCCACGAGCTTGACGTAAATCATCTTGCCGTCGCCGGGGGCGTAGAAATCCTCGAGCGTCGCGGCGACCCGGTAACCGCTGCTCGCGTAGAAGGCGCGGGTCGGCTCGTACTGGCGCCGCGACGAGGTCTCGACGAAGAGGCGCAGGCCGCCGGCGTGGGCGATGCGGCGCTCGGTCTCGGCGAGCAGCGCGCGGCCGATGCCTCGCCCCTGCGTCACGGGGTCGACGGCGATCCAGTAGAGGTCCCAGCTGCCGCGGGTGAGCGCGATGGGGCCGAACGCCGTGTAGCCGAGCAGCTGGCCGCCTTCCTCGGCGAACAGGAAGCGGTAATGGGAGGCCGGGCCCTTCGCCAGCCGATCGTCGGCGAGCTCCACCGCCACCGCCGACTCCTCGGCGTTGAAGAAGCCGGTGGCCTCGACGATTTCGCGGATGCGTCGCAGGTCGGCCGCCCGCGGCTCGTCGCGGTAGGTGAGGATGGTAGGAGCGGAGGTGGAGGGCATGGCGACGCTGGGAGGGGAACGGGCTCAGCCCGCGGCGGGCACCGCGAGGGACCGGCGAGCCGGCACGTCGGCGACGATGCGGGCGATGGCGGTCTCGTAGGCGAGCCCCGCCCGCTCGACGGCGGCGGCGAAGCCGGCGTCGGGTGACAGGCAGGGGTTGGTGTTCACTTCGAGGATGTGCGGCCTCCCGCCGCCGTCGACGCGGAAATCGACGCGAGCATATCCGGCGAGGGCGAAGAGCCGCCAGCAGGCGCGCGCCAGGTGGGCGAGCTCGGCGAGGAGGGCCTCGTCGGCGGCGGGGAAGTCGAAGCGCCGGGGCGTGTGGTGGTACTCGAACGACCCCTCGTCCCACTTCGCGGCCCAGCCGACGATGCGCGGCTTGCCCTCCGGGTAGGCGGCGAAGTCGATCTCCGCCGGCGGCAGCACCTCGCCGGCGAGCAGCGAGAGGTTGAGCTCGCGCCCGGCGACGAAGGCCTCGGCGAAGCAGTCGCGGCCGCTGCGCTCGTGGAGGGCGGCGAGGGCGGCGAGCAGCTCCTCGCGCCGCGCGGCGTCGACGACCACGTCGTCCGCCATGCCCACCGAGCCGTGCTCCCAGACAGGCTTGAGGATGTAGCGGCCAGCGACGAAGGCGCCGTTGCCCTCGCGCTCGTCTTCTCCCGCCGGCGGCCACCGCGCCGGCAGCGCCGGGGTCGGCAGCCCGGCGGCCACCAGCCGCTGCTTGGTGAGCAGCTTGTTGGTGGTGAGGAAAACCGCCTCCGCCGAGCAGCCGGTATAAGGGATGCCGAGGGCGTCGAGGAGTGACGGCACCACGGCATAGAGCCGGTCGTGGCCGGCGAGCCCTTCGACGAGGTTGAAGACCAGCTCGGGGGCGCCGGCCGCCAGACGCTCGACCAGCGCCGCCAGGTCGAGACCGCAGGGGACCCTGTCGACCGCGTGGCCGCCCGTGGCGAGAGCCGCCGCCACCGCCTCGACCTGCACCAGGACGTCGGCCTCGTCGGCCGCGGCCCCCGGCCGCGGCGCGTTGTAGAGGACTGCAATGCGCATCAGCCCCGCAACAATAGGGTCGGGTGGGGGCGCCCCCTGCCCCTAGAGGGGCAGGGGGTCGGTGGGATAGGGGTGGAGTGCAATCAGCGTCGGCGGGCCCTGCCGCCTCGCACCAGCCGCATGGGCGCTGCCGCCGCCGTCGCCGACACCCGCGTCGCCGCCGAATCGACGATGCGGCGGATCAGCTCGCGATACTCGAGGCCCACCATGGTCGACAGGATCGGCAGATCGGAGTGCTCGGGATGGATGCCGGCGAGCGGGTTGACCTCGAGGAACTGCGGCTGCCCATCGGCGTCGCACCGCAGGTCGACGCGGCCGCCGTCGCGGCAGCCGAGCGCCTTCCAGGCCTGCAGCGCCACCCGCTCGGTGGCGGCGACCAGCGGGTCGTCGCT
>DASYUP010000723.1:0-12540 GCA_036001185.1 Thermoanaerobaculia bacterium | reverse complement strand
GCCCACAGGCCAGGGTAGCGAGCACGCAGACACCGAGCACGAAGAGGATACCGGTCCCACCGACCTCGAAGGTCACCCAATAAGGCGGCGGCTCGGGATTGGTGGCGAGGAAGGCGACGATGGCCCAGCGCGCGACCAGCGCCCCGAGCATCCCGCCGCCGAGCGCGAGTAGGGAGCTCTCGACGAGCAGCAGCCTCACCAGCCGGCTGCGGCGGGCCCCGAGCGCGGCACGCACCGTCAGCTCCTGCTGCCGTGAGATGCCGCGTGCAAGCAGCAAGCCCGCGATGGTGCATCACACGCGAGGCCGGCGGTGTGGCAGCCAGGTGTCGAGGCGGAAGAGCTCGCGGCCGATCGCGACGATTGGTGATCTACCTCGACACCTCGTGGTGTTGGCGCGGCTCCTCGCATCGCCAACTGACGCGCGCGGCCCAGGAGGTCGGTCGCTCTTGCGCCATGTCGCCGCCGCGAGATTGTCATTTTCACCAGGACAATCCGCTGCAAGTTCGGCGACGGCATCGTCACCGACGAGCTCTACGCCTGGCCAAGCATCTGGTCGCCAGCAGGGTCGCCGTCGAGAAGCAGAAGCCGTCTAGGGAGTCGCCGCCGGCGTTGCGAAAGGCGGCGCGGCGGGGGTCGTAGATCTCCGCCCCGGGCGGCGCCCCCGGCCACCAGCACCTGCGCTCGGCTCAGTAACCGCCCGTACGCCCGTGCGCTCGCTCCAACCTGCGCCCTGCTCGCGCTGGCAAACCCCCGTCACCCGGCTGTGCGCTTCCGTCTGATTGCCACCAGCGAGCCGCTTCGCTCGCACGGTCGCTCGGGTCGGCAGCCCGGATTCACCGGCGCGACGCCGGAGCAACATGTAGAGCAGCGGCCCGGCCGAGCCGGTGAGCAGCGTCAGGACCACGAACGGCAGCGGATTGCCGCCCTGCGCGCGCGTCTCGCCAGAGCCAGACCACCGCCAGCGTCAGGGCAATCGTAAGGTCGACCGCCAGGAGGAGCCCGGTGAGGCTCCACAGGTCTCGCACCATCGCCGCCCCGCGTGCGACGACCACCCACGCCGTCAGCGCGAGGAACGCCACCAGCACGTCGAGCACCAACCATTTCTTCCAGCTCATCCGACGTCCTCCTTTGCAGGCGATGGCGTGAGAGCAGGGGACGTGCCATGACGCGAGGCCACGGATCTGCGTGTGCGGCGGGGCCTGACGTTGCCCCGGCGCAACATCGCCGTTGCGTCGCTGCAACGATCGACAGTGGAGCGAGGCCGCCGGCCCTGCGCCGGCAACGCGGTTGCCACGGCACAGGGGCTGCACGACAATGCGCGGGATGCGGTGTTGGTCCTGGATCGGGTTGGCCGCCGGCTTCGTGCTCGGCCTCGTCGACCTCGCGCTGGCGAGGGTCATGGGGGTGCAGGTCGGCCGCGGCGGGGAGGACTGGACGGTCTCCACCTTCCTCCTCTTTGCGACCACCTTCGCCGTCCTCGGCTGGGTGGCAGGGCGGTTGGCTGAGACCCTGACGGCGCTGCGCGCGTCGCAGCGGCGCGCGGTCGAGAACGAGAAGCTCGCCTCGCTCGGTCGCGCCGCTGCCGGCGTGGCCCACGAGGTGCGCAACCCACTGGCCGTCATCCGCAGCTCGGCCGCCCTTCTGCTCGAGCGCGCGCAGGCCGGCGACGACGAACAGCTCAAGGCAGCACGGTTCATCGTCGACGAGGTGGATCGGCTCGACGGCTTCCTCCGACGGCTCCTCGACTTCTCGCGGCCGCTGGTGCCGGCGCGGCGGCGCACGGACATCGGCGGTTTGCTCGAGCGCGTGCGCACGCTGGCCGGCGGCGCCATCGAGGTCGAGACCGCGATAGGCGAGCACGACGTCGATGCCGATCTGCTCTCCCAGGCCCTGCTCTCCATGGCGCTGAACGCGCGGGAAGCGGCGGCGCGCATCGGCAGCGTGACGCTGCCGAAGGACTGGACGCAGACCGCGCCTCACGGTCATACTCGCCAAGCAAACAGGGCTCTCCAAGCCCCGTTCGCTTGCGAGGCTCTGGGTTGACCGCCAAGTCAGTGGCCCAGAGCCTCGACCTTTTTGGCAGCCCAGCTATTCTCCCGCCACCACTCTCCCGCCACCACGCCCGCCGGCCCCTCCCACCTCCCCGGCGGGGATGATGCTGACTGAGCAGGCGAAGACCAACGCCATGATGGCTGCGACCTGCGCTAACAACCAACTACGCGCGGTTTCTCACAGCCGCCGACACCACCAGCCGATCGAGCCGCCGCAGCGGCTCGGCCGGTTCCTCGCGACGCCGGCGCACGCGCTCGAGGGCGCGCGCCAGCCGCTGCGCGTCGAATGGCGTCAACAGGTAGTCGGCGGCCTCGACGTCGAACGCCTCCACCGCGTGATGGGCGTGCGCGGTGACGGAAACCACGTGCGGGGTCGGCCCGAGCTGCAGCGCCCGCGCCACCTCGGCGCCGGAGAGACCCGGCATGCGCACGTCGAGGAAGACCAGGCCCGGCGACAGACGCACGATCTCGCGCAGCGCCGACTAGCCATCGGCGCACTCGCCGACGACCTCGACGTCAGGACGTCGCGCCAGCAGGGTCGAGAGCTTCTGGCGCGCCAGCCGCTCGTCGTCCACGATCAGCGCCCGCAGCTTCATCGCTCGTCCTCCAGGGCAGCTCGACGGTGACGGTGGCGCCGTCGGGCCGCTGCTCGAAGCGCAGCGCCGCCGCGGCGCCATGCAGCTGCGCCAGGCGCTCGCGCGTGTTGGCCAGCCCCACCCGCAGCCCGTGCGCGCCCCTCGGCGACCGGCCCCTCGGCATCGTCGTTGCGAATGCTCAGCAGCAGCTTGCCGTCGGCGCGCCGCGCCGAGAGCACCACGCGTCCGCCCTCCGGGCGCCGCTGGATGCCGTGGCGCAGCGCGTTGTCGACCAGCGGCTGCAGGGGCAGCGCGGGCACCAGCACCGCCCGCGCCCCTCCTTCACCTCGACGCTCAACCGTAGCCGCTCCTCGAAGCGGATGCGCTCGATCGCCAGGTAACGGTCGAGCAGCTCGAGCTCGCGTTGCAGCGGCACCTCGGCGGCGGTGCCCTCCTCGAGCGTCAGCCGCAGCAGCTCGGCGAGCCCCGCCATCATCGAGTCCGCCGCCTCGTCGTCGCTGTACATCAGCGACGAGATCGAGTTGAGGGTGTTGAAGAGAAAGTGCGGCTGCAGCTGCAGGCGCAGCGCCTGCAGCCGCGCGTCGGCGAGCCGCCCCGCGAGCTGCGAGGCGCGCAGCTCGCGGTCCCGCCGCTCCGGTCGCCTGGCGACGCGCCGCCGCCGCTCGCCCGCGTGCCGCCGCCGCTGCTCCCGCGCCGCGCGCCACTCGCGTCATCGGCAGGCGCGCGGCGCCCGCCTCACCCTAGCCTTGGCGCCGTGAGCGAGCCGGTCCTCGTAGCTGCCGGGCCGGTCCTGCCGCAGGAGACGGAGAGCGACCTCGAGCGCCAGTGGCTCGGCCACCCGCGCGGCCTCGCACATCACGCCGCGCAGCGCGACGTGGAGACGACAATGCTGCTCGGCGCCACGGGCGACCGCCTGCTCAGGGAGTACCCGGCGCGGCAGGAGTCGCGGCCGCGCTGGTCCCCCGACGGCACGCGTATCGCCTTCCTCGCCACGGCGGGCGAGACCGCGACGCTCTGCCTGCTGTCGCGCGACGGCCAGCGCACGCCGCTCACCGGCCCAGGCCTCGACGTCGCCGCCTTCGCCTGGTCTCGGTCTCCCGACGGCGGCACGCTCGCCTACGTCTACACGGCGGCGGGCGCGGGCGGCCCCACCTGGCCGCGCGTCGACGGCCAGGGACTCGCCGCTCCGGCCGTTCGCCTGGCGCTGTGGGACCTCGGCAGCGGTCGCTCGCGCGACCTGCGCGCCGTCACCGCCGAGCGCACGGCGGCGGTTGCCGCGCCCAGCGACGAGCAGCTCACCGAGGCGTTGGTCGAGGACTTCTCGCGGGCGGCGGCGCTCTCCCGCGCCGTGCTCGCCAGGGACGGCCGCCCGCCGGTCGAGGAGCGCACCCTCAATCTCGCCGCCTACCAGCTGCTGCGCAGCGGCCGCGCCGCCGAGGCCTTGCAGGCGTTCCAGCTCAACGCCGAGGCCTTCCCGCAGTCGCCCAACGTCTACGACAGCCTCGCCGACGCCTACGAGGCGACCGGCCAGCCCCAGCAGGCGCTCGAGCTGACGCGGAAGGTGCTCGACATGCTGTCGCGCGACCAGCAGACACCGGAGGCGCGCCGGCGGTTGATCCAGCAGAGCGCCGAGCAGCGCATCGCGCGGCTGCAGGCGGCGGCGGCGAAGACACCATGACACGAGCGCTGGCGCTGCTCTGGCTGGCGCTCGGCGGTGCGGCAGCGCACGCCGCGTGTCCGGCAAGCACGAAGGAGGCGATCACCCGCCAGTACGAGGAGTGGAACCGCGCCTACGAGGCGCGCGACCTGGAAGGGGTGATGCGCATCTTCTCACCCACCGTCGTGTCGTCCTTCCAGGGGCGGGCCGACGCCGGCTACGGCCGCTTGCGGGCCGACTACCAGACGTCGTTCGCGGCACCGCCCAGCGGCGCCTCCTGGCACGAGCAGCTCGAGCAGATCGACTGCTCGGGCGAGCTCGCCTACATCGTCGCGACGTTCGCCAAGACCGAGCGGCGCGACGGCAAGACGGCCGAGACGCAGAGAAACCGCAGCCTCGACGTCCTGCGCCGGGAAGACGGTGCCTGGCGCATCACGCGCTCGATCTTCTATCCGGCGCTGCCCGTCGACGCCGACCCGCGCCAGGCGTTCGCGGAGCTGATGACCGCCGGCCGCGACCGCGACGTGGCGACGCTCGCGCGCCTCTACGCCGCCGCCTACTTCCACGTCAACGCCGACGGCAGCACCATGAGCCGCGAGCAGGTGCTCGCCTCCTATCGCGCGCCGGCGCCGGCGGCAGCCGTCGCGGTGACGCACGACGACGACGAGTGGGAGGTCAGCCGCTACACGGCGGTGGTCAGCAGCCGCATCACCAGCGCGGCGGCGGCGGGAAACGCGGCGCCCACCCGCAGCTATCGCGTCACCTATGTCTTCACCCGCACCGCGCAGGGATGGGTGGCGGTCTGCTCCCACGCCTCGCTGCTGCTCACCGCCGAGGGCAAGCCCTACGCACCGAGGAGCCGATGACGCGCACCACACCGGCGAGGGAGCTTTGCCTCGCGGCCACGCTGATCGCCGGCCCCCGTCTCGAGGCGCTCGACTACCGCGACCTCGCGGGCACCCGGCGGGCCGGCACCCTGGTGCTGCCGGCACAGGAGCGCCGCGGGCGGCGGTGCTCTTCGCCCACTGGCTGGGGCTCGTCCGGCCACACGCTCGACGCCGGAGTGGTGCGCGACGACGAGCGCCTGCAGTACGACCTTGGCTACTTCGAGGCCTCGCCCGGCTACGTGCAACGGGCGGGCTTCTACCGCCGCCCCGACGTGCGGCGGGTGATGCAGCTCGCCCGCTACCTCTTCCGCCCGCAGGGGGGCCCCGTCGCCTGGTGGGGGCCGAAGACCTACCTCCACGCCAGCCGCGACTTCTCCGGCCGGCGGCTGGCCGAGCTGCTCGTCGACCGCCGGCTCGCCGACCTGCCCCACAACCGCAAGCTCAACGGGGACTTCCTGATCACCTACCTGGTCAGCCCGGGCACGGCGTTGTACGTCGGCTACAACGGGGACCTGCAGAACTACGACCCATCGCTGCGGGGTCGACGACCGCGGCGAGCTCCTGCGCACCGAGAGGGGGTGGATCCGCGATGGCCGGCAGCTCTTCGCCAAGGTGTCATATCAGTTGCGCTGGTGAGGCGCGGGCAGCGCTCGCGAAGCTGGCGCTCGGCCTCGCCGGCCTGCTTATGGCCGGCGCGGCGAGCGCTGCCGTGGTCACCACCGCGACGCCGGGCGACACCATGTTCGCCTACGACGCCAAGGCGCCCCTCGGCCTGCGGGTGCTGAGCACCGAGCACCGTCCTGGCGTGACGGTGGAGGAGATCAGTTACGGCAGCCCCCAAGGCGGGCCGGTGCCGGCGGTGCTGGTGATCCCCGACGGGCGGGGGCCGTTCGCGGGCATCGTCTACATGCACTGGGGGCTGGGCGATCGCCACGCCTTCGTCGAGGAGGCGGTGGCGATGGCCGCTCGCGGCGCCGTGTCGCTGCTCGTCGAGTCGCCGCTGGTGCGCGCCGCACCCTGGCGCATGCAGGGGGAACTCTACGACGCGGCGCTCGTGCGGTGCGTCGTCGAGCTGCGGCGCGGCATCGACCTGCTGCTCGCCCGCGCCGACGTCGACGCGCAGCGGCTCGCCTACGTCGGCCACTCCTGGGGCGCGCACACGGGAGGCCTGCTCGCCGGCGTCGAGCGCCGCCTGGGCGCCTACGTGCTGATGGGGGGTTTCGCCTCCTTGAGCGACAACATCGCCGCCGACGCGGCCTATCGCAAGGAGAAAGGGGAGGCCGCGGTCGACACCCTGCTCGCGCGCCTGCGACCTCTCGACGCCGAGCGCTGGGTGGCGCGCGCGGCGCCGGCGAAGCTGTTCTTCCAGTTCGCCTTCGCCGACCAGTACATCTCGCAGGCGCAGGCGGCGCGCTACTACGCCGCCGCCTCGGAGCCCAAGCTCTGGAAGTGGTACGACGGCGGCCACGAGCTCACCGGCTACGCTGCGCGCGACCGCGCCGACTGGCTGGCGACGGTGATCGGCACGGCGCCGGCCCAGGCGGGCCGCGACCGCGCCTTGCGGCTGCCGGACGCCTGGCGCCCGGAGCTCGAGAGCATCCCGAGCGTCGAGCAGGCGAAGCCCGGTGAGGTGCTGGCGGTGCCGGGAATGGAGGAGGTCCGCACGCGCGGCGGCATCCCCTTCGCGCGCGAGGGCGACCGCCAGCTCACCTTCACGGTCTATTACCCGCCGCAGAGCGCGCCCGGTGAACGGCCGCCGGCGGTGATCCTCGTCGCCGGCCAGGCGCACCCGGCGCACCTGCGCGAGATGCAGCGCTTCCGGCCCGCGGTGACGCAGGCGGAGCTGGTAGCCGCCGGCGCGCGGGTCGCGGCCATCACCTACGACGTGCGCTCGGCGGCCGAGGGAGCGCGGCCGGAGCAGTGGTATGCCGACCTGCCGGCGGTAGCGCGCGACCTCGACGACCTCGTCGCTTACCTGCGCGGCCACGCCGCGGAGCTGGGCATCGACGGCGAGCGGCTGGCGCTGTGGACGCGCTCCTACGGCTGGCCCTACGGCGTGCGCGCCGGCCTCGCCGAAGACTCGCCGTTCGTCAAGGCGCTGGTGGCGTTCTACCCGGAAGTGACGAGCGAGGTGCTCGCGCACACCGAGCCGCCGCTGCCGCAGGCGTTCCTCGAGCAGGCCTCGCTGCTGGCCCAGCTCCGCCGCCGCGGCAAGGACCTGCCCCCGCTGCTGCTGGTCACCGCCGGCCACAGCGCCTCCTTCCGTGAGGGCGAGGTGGCGCAGCTCGAGCGGGAAGCCCAGCGTCTGGGCGCGCCGCTCGAGCATCTGCACCTCGCCGAGGGACACGACGGCTTCGACCTCTTCGACGACTGCGAGGCGTCGCGTGACGCGCTGCGCCGGGCACTGTCCTTTCTGCGCGAGAGGCTGGGAGTGCCGTGATCCTGCGCTTCGGCAGGTTGCGGACACCGGCACCCGATGCCTCTATCCGCCACAAACGGAATCCGGCGCCAGAGCCTTGCTGCGCGCACCGCATCCGGACGCGCCCGCGGCCGCCCTCCGCTCGCCTCAGCCCTCCACCCCGCAGCGCGGCCACCGCCGCGGATGGCAGAGCAGACACCGCTCGCGGCGGCACTGCGCGCACGCCGGGTGCGCCGGCGGCGCCAGCAGGTGGCGAGGAGCAGCCAGTGGGATCTCGCGGTGACGTCGCGAGGGCCGCCTCGGCCGCCCGCAACGCCGCCTGCGGGTCGCTGGCGAGCTGGGCGTCGACCGCCTCCAGCCGTTCCTCGCGGTCGGCGTCAGCGTCGAAGAAGGGATCACGAAAGTCGGGGTCCATGGTCGGAGGAGGCCGGCTCCAGGAGGTGGATCGACGGTGCTCCAGGAAGTGGATCGACGCGTGGATTCTAGCCGCCGGCAGTGTTGCTGGCGACGGGTCGAGCACGTCGCGCAGCAACCTGGTCGAGAGGGTCGGTCCAGCGGGCTGGACCGCGCGGCGGGCTTGCGTGCTCGCCGAGGTTGGCACTGGGCGGGGCAGCCCGGCGACGTCCCTGGGGCCTTTCGCTTGGCCTCGAGCTGGTGGATCTCTGACCTACTACGGCGAAAGCGTGATGAGCCAGCGCCGGTAGCGATCGAGCCGCAGCGGCGTCTGCTCGCGGCCCAATGCGGCGACGAGGTCGAACAGCGGCGGCTCGGCGGCAGGTGCCGAAAGCGCCACGCGCACGGGGTGGATGAGAGCTGCCGCCTTGCGCCCGCGCTCGGTGGCGAACGCACGCAGGCTCTCCTCGAGGCGCTCCTTCGTCCACTCGTCGAGGGCCGACCACCGCGCCGCGGCGAGTTCCTCGCCTGGGCGGAGCGGGTCGCGGCAGTGACTCTGCTCCACAACCCGGCGGCGGTCCTCGCCTGGAACACCGACAAGCGCTACCTCCGGGAGCTGGCGGCCGCCGGGGTGATCGTCGTGCCCACCACCTTCCTGGCACCCGGCGAGCCGCCGGTGTTGCCGGCCTCCACCGAGCTGGTCGTCAAGCCGGCGGTGTCGGCGGGGTCGAACGACACCGCCCGCTACGACGCCGCCGGCGGCGCCGCGGCGCGAGCCCACGTCCAGCGACTGCACGCCGAGGGCCGGATGGTGATGGTGCAGCCCTACCAGCGCGCGGTCGACGAATACGGCGAGACCGCCCTCGTCTACTTCGACGGCGAGCTCAGCCACTCGATCGAGAAGGGCTCCATCTTCGCCGCGCGGCCGGAGATCGTCGGTGGCCTCTTCGCCCGCGAGGAGATCCGTCCGCGTACGCCGTCGCCGAGCCTCTGGTCGCCCTCCTCCGCCCGAGCCCGTTCGACGAGGCCAAGGTCGGCATGCGGGCGATGCTCGTCGAGGACAACGGCGGGCAATCTGGCGCCGTCCTCGACTCGGTGTACACCTTCCTCAGCCTCGACCCCCAGGCGACGGCCGCCCTGGCGCTCGAGCAGCTGACCAAGGAGAAGATCGGCTCGGCGATACTCCCGCCAAGTGGCAGGAGTGGCTCAAGAAGCGAAGGAAGAGCCAGTAGACGACGCCGCGGTTCGCGGTTGGAGCTCGCGGCGGTGCCGCCCGGCGCGGGCCCAGCGCGTGCGCGGCTTGGTACTGTTCTCCCGTGGCGCGCTTGCCGAGACAGCTGTCTCTGGTCGCGCTCTCGCTGCTGGCGTCCGCGCAAGTGGCGACGGCAAGCGACCTGGTGATCCTGACCGACGGCGGCCGGCGGCAGGGCACGCTGCAGTCCTGCGTCGGCGAGCAGTGCCGCCTCGACGGCAAGACGCTGCTGCGCAGCGAGATCGCGTGGATCGGGCTCGGCTCGACCGACGGCGAGCCGCCCGCCGCCGTGGATCCGAGCCGTGACGAGATCCACCTCGCCGCCGGCGGCGTGCGGCCGGGGCCGATCGTCGGGGTCAGCCTGGGCGCGGTGGCGACCTCGGAGGAGAGCTACGACCGCAGCACCGTGCGCTGGATTCGCTTCGCATCCGGGGCGCCGGGCACGTGGGTACCCCCGGGCTGCCGCGACCTGACGCCGGCCGCCGTGGCTCACCTGGCGAGCCCGACCACCGGGCGGGCGGTTCCCGAGCGGCCGCTGGCGCCGGCGCAGCAGCTCGCTGTCTTCGACGAGCTGGTGCGCACGATCGAGACGCACTATGTCGATCCGGCGTTCAATGGCCGGGACTGGCCGGCGCTGGTGGCCGCGCGCCGGGCGCGGCTGGGTAACGGCATCGACACCGACGAGTTCTACGCCCTGGCCAGGGACCTGGTAGCAGCTCTCGGCGACGAGCACTCCCACTTCGAGGCGCCGCGAGAGGTCGCCGCCGCTGCCACCGCCCTGGCCGGCGCGACCCACTTCGTGGGCGTCGGAATGTCGCTGCAGCCGCTCCCCGAGAAGGGCCACGCCACCGTGCTGTTCGTCTTCCCGGGCTCCTCGGCCGAGCACGGCGAGCTGCGGCCGCACGACAGCGTGCTGGCTGCCGACGGTGCGCAGGTGATCGACGGCGACCATCTGGATCAGTCACGCCTGCTGGGCTTCGAGTGCTCCCGCGTCTCGCTCACCGTCCAATCGCCGGGGGGATCGCCGCGCGACCTCGTCCTCGTGCGCTACCACGTAGCGGCGTCGACGCCGGTGCCGACACGACTGGTCCCCACCGTGGACGGCGCTCGCATCGGCTACGTCCTCCTGCCCACCTTCTTCGACCAGCTGGTGGTCGGCCAGGTGCGCGGAGCGCTGGCGCATTGGGGTCCCCTCGACGGGCTGATCCTGGACAATCGCATGAACGGCGGCGGCTCCAGCACCGTCGTCGAGCCCATGCTGTCCCTGTTCACCCACGGCACCGTCGGCGACTTCGTCAGTCGCGCCGCGCGCCGGCCGCTGGCGGTGACGGCCGCCCCGATCCACAACTCCCAGACCGTACCCCTGGTCGTGCTCGTGGGCGAGGGGACGGTGAGCTTCGGGGAGATCTTCTCTGGCGTGCTGCACGACGGTGGACGGGCGCGCCTGGTGGGCCGCACCACCAAGGGCAACGTCGAGACCCTGCATGGCTACGGCCTCGCCGATGGCTCGCGACTGTGGATCGCCCAGGAGACTTTCGATCCGGCGGTGTCGCACGCCGACTGGGAGGAGGACGGCATCCGCCCCGACGTGGCGGCCGACGCCGATTGGGACACCTTCACTGCGGAGAACGATCCGGCGGTGGCGGCGGCCGTTGCGCTGCTGGGCCACCGTTGAGACGACGCGAGCGGCGCCCGGCGTGAGCTGGGCGCAGCGTCGATTTGCGGCGCGCGCACCCACGGAGTAGGGTCGACGCCAAAGATCCAGTCCCGCTGGCCGCCCGTCGAGAGGAGGGTGGAGCCATGTCGTGCGAGAAGAAACGGGCCGCGGTCCTGTCGACGGCCTTCGCTCTGCTGGTGATCTGTGAATCGGAGATAGGGGCTGCGGACGATCCGAAGCCCGGTGCCGCGCGGCAATCCGTCAAGGAGGGAAGCGTCGCCCAGGCCATCCCGCTGGACATCCGGCTGGCGACGCGGCGGGTCCGCAGCGACTCGACCGGGACGCCGACGAGCGTCGAGATGTGGCGAGGGGCCGAGCTTACGCGCCAGACCTTCTTTCCCCGTCTCGCCGGGTCCTTCAGGCTGACCAGCTCCGATCGGATGGTCGAGACGCGCTCGCGTGCGCGCAGGAACGGCGCCGTGTACAGCCGGCTCCAGCAGACCTTCTCGGGAATCTCCGTCGAAGGCGCCGTCTATACGCTGATCGAGAAGCACGGCCGCGTCATAGCCGGCGTGGGTCGGGTGGCTCCAGGGCTGAAGACGACGACCACGCCGGCGGTCACCGAAGCCGCGGCGCTCGCCGCGGCCAGCAACGCTATCGGGGCGACCCGCTATCGATGGGAGTCCGAGCCGCAGCGCTTCCCGGCGCCTCGGGGGACGCTGGTCCTCTATTCGGGCGATCTCGGCCGCACCAAGCCGTTCGTCCTCGCCTGGCGTTTCCGCATCGGAGTCGCATCGCCCGCCCGCACCGCGTGGCTGGTCCACGTCGACGCGATTTCCGGTGCGGTCATCGATCGTCGGTCGCTGATCCACCACGCGGATACGCAGGGCCTCGGCGCGAGCGTGTACGGCGGCGGGCCGCTCCACATCGTCGCCGATTCGTTCGGCAAGCCGTCTGACCCCTCCTATCGCCTCCGCGAGGCGACAGGGCGCCGCGTCTCGACCTTCGACCTGGTCGGTGACGCCGCCGCCGACTTCGTGGATGACGACAACAACTGGAAGGAACCCGAGGTGCGCCGCGGCGCCACCGCGCACTGGGCCGCCGAACGATTCTGGGACCTGCTCGCCGGTTTGAGCGACGGTCTCTACCTCGGGCCGGACGGCCAGGGCGTTGCCGGTCTGGCCTCCTACCAGGTCGAGGCCGGCCATTGCGCGAATCCCGACAGCCCCGGTCCGTACTTCGACGAGCTCGACGAGGCGGCATACCTGTGCAACGGCTCCGACCCGGCCGGCCCTCCCGATGTGGACCTCGAGACCGTGGCCCACGAGTTCACCCACGCGGTCGCGCTCTACAGCGTGGACGGCGGCTTCGGGCCCGACCGGGAGTCCCAGGCCCTCGAGGAAGGCTTCGGCGACATCATGGCCACGTCGGCCAACGCGCTCACCGGTGACGGCGCCGATTCGGACTGGACGCTCTTCGAGCAGTCGTCCGCTTTCAAGAGCCAGCGAAGCCTCGCCAACCCGAACCTGCACCGGCAGCCGGATACCTATGGCGGCGACCACTGGGCCGACGCCCTCGCCGCTCCTAACCCGCACGTCGCCGGGGGAGTGCCGGCTCATTGGTTCTAC
>DASYUP010000722.1:0-8522 GCA_036001185.1 Thermoanaerobaculia bacterium | reverse complement strand
TGCCCCTAGAGGGGCAGGGGGACGGGGGGATAGGGGTGGGGAAGAGACCCAGGGGAGGGGGTCGGGTGGGGGGCGGCAGCGGGCTTCGCCCGCGGGGGCGGGCTCAGAAGAACCACTCGAGGACGACCACCGTGTCGCCGTCCTGTAGCAACACGTCCTCGGCCTTCCCCTTGCGCACCTTGGCGACGTCGACGGTGATCGTCTGCTGGCCGCCGTCGGGCTTGCGGCGGATGATGCGCACGTTGGAGAGGCGCGCCCGCTCGGTGGGCCCGCCGGCGGCGGTCAGGGCGCGTAGCACGCTCATGCCGGCGCTGCTGAGGAACTTGATCGGCCCCGGCCGCTGCACGGCCCCGGAGACGTAGACCTCGAGCTGCTGCGCCGCCGGCGCCACCACCACGTCGCCGGGCTGCAGCAGCGCGTCGAGCGCCGGGTCGCCGTAGTCGAGCAGGCGCGAGCCGTCGATCTCGATGCGCTGCTGGCGGCCGTCGGCGCCGCGGCGCAGGATGAGCAGCTTCTGCCGCGGGTCGAAGGTGGTGTCGAAGCCGCCCGCCTCGGAGACCATCTCCAGCAGCGACCGCGGCCGCGCCAGCGGGTAGAGGCCGGGGCGGCGCACGGCGCCCTGCATCGACACCTGGCGCAGGGAGGACTCCTCGACCACCACCAGCACCTGCGGCGAGCGCAGCAGGCCGTTGCGCACCAGCGAGTCGGCGATCGCCTTCTCCGCCTGGGTGGGGGTGAGGCCGGCCACCGGTACGCCGCCTACCACCGGCAGCGGCAGCGTGCCGTCGCCGAGCACGCGGCCCCGGCGGTCGAGCTCCTTCATGCCGAACACCTCGACGGCGAGCAGGTCGCCGGCGGCGATCTGGTAGGCGGGAGGTGACGTGGAAACCGCAGCGGCGGCCGCGGGGGGACCGGCAGCAGCGGGAGCAGGAGCGGGAGCCGCAGCGGCAGTAGCAGCCGGAGCGCCGGCACGAGAAGGCGTCGGGGCGGGCCGCGGGCCTGGGGGGCGGGAGCCGGCAACCGGCGGGGTAGCGGCGGCCGGTGGCGCGGCGACCGGCCGGAGCTCGAGCGTCAGCTTGCCGCGGTCAGTGCGCACGGTGTAGGTGCTCGCCTGCCGCACCGCGACCTCGACGCGGGCCAGCGGCTGATTGCCCTCGCGCTCGGCGCGCACACCGACTCCGGTCACCAGCCCCTTGCCGGCGCCCACCGCGGCGAGGCCGGACGCGGGCGCCAGGCCGGGCAGCTCGACGATCACCCCGCCGGCATCGCCGAGCTGCGCGCGCCAGCGCACGGTGGCGGCCGAGGTGGTGAGCTCGACGATGGCGCCACCGCCGGGCTGGTCCTTGACGCTCACCGACTCCAGCCGCCCAGCCGGGGCGCCGCTCGCCGCGCGCGCGGCGCTGGGCGCCGCTCGCGGCTTCGGCTCGCGCGAGCAGCCCCCGGCGCCGAGCGCCACGAGGGCGACGACGGCGAGGAGCCAGGGACGCGCCGACCTGGCGCTGGGCGCCTCGGCGAGCGTCATCACTCCCAGATGAGCTCGCGGTGCAGGGAGAGCGCGAGCGTCACGTGCGACTGCACGACGGTGACGTCGCGGTCGAGCCCCGGCAGGTTGGAATCGAAGTGGCTACGGTGCGCGCCGATGCCGGCGAGCAGCGGCCCGATGGCGGCCTCCAGCGTCGCTCCCCAGGTGAGCACGTCGTCGCGGCGGCGCGGGCCGGAGACCCCGGCCGGCGACTGGTAGTCGTTGCTGCCCTGCTCACCGAACACCCGCAGGCTGAGGCGCTCGCGCGGCCGGCTGGTGACGCCGAGGCCCCAGCGGCTGTCGATGAAATAGCCGGCAGCGGGATCGAGGGAGTAGACGAGGTTGCGGTTGCCGTAGAGCTCGGGCGTCAGGCGCGGGCTGAGCTTCCACTGCAGCCGCGCGCTGCCGGCGAGGTCGTGGAAGCGCTGGAACCGCGAGTCGGCCCCGCGGGGCTCGATCGTCCAGTAGGTGAGGTCGGCGCCGGCGGCGATCCACGGCGTGTCGTGCCCAGCGCGCAGCAGCAGGCCCTGCCCGCGGTTGTCGAGCGCCGGGCCGCCGCTCTGGAAGTCGACCCGCGAGCGCGCCGCTCCGAGCTGCAGGCGGATGCCGCGGTGGAAGCGGTAGCCGATGCCTGCCACCGCCGCGCTCTCGTCGCGGTCGAGCCGCTCGACGCGCACCGTGAGGTCCCTCTCCAGCGCGGTGAAGCGCCGCTGCGATCCCTCGGCGAAGAGCGCAAAACCGCCCTGTACCTGCATCGTCGCGGCGAGCAGCGCGCTGTCCTGTCGCGTGTTCACCTGCTGCTCGAGCTCCTGGCTGAAGAGGCGCAGCCGCTCGTCCCGGCGCACGCTGGCCTCGAGCCCCAGCCTCCCGAGGCTGCCGTAGAGGCCGGTGGCGGCGTCGAGGTCGACCTTGCGGCGCTCCTGCGCCTCCTGGAACCAGACGTAGCGCGGCGAGACGTGCGTCGCCCACACCATGTGCTCGCCGAGCGGCAGGATGCCGTCGAGGCCGGCGCCGGCGGTGGCCGTCAGATCGTAGGTGCGGTTGCTCTTGCCGAAGAGAGCGGCGTGGGAGACCAGCGACAGGTCGCGCACGCCGATCCAGGGATCGAGGTAGAGCTTGCCGAGCCGCCAGCGCGACGCCTGCAGCGCGCGATCGAAGCGCTCCTGCGAGCCGACCTCGCGGTCGGGAAGCGGCAGCGCGCCGCCGGGCGGCGCATACTGGGTGAACTGGGCGCGCGCGGCGGCGGTCGTTGCCGCCAGCAGCACGGCGGCGACGAAGCTCGCCCGCGAGTGGCGAGCTGCTCGCCGCAGCGTTCTGCCCTTCTTCATCGGCCCTCCGACTCTACGCCATCGGCCGCGGTGGCCGCGCCGATGCGCAGCATGCGCGCCGGGTTGCTCTCCATCCAGCGGCGCACGTCGGATTCGGGGAAGCGGCGGGCGAGCACCTGATAACACCAGTGGAGCCCGGGCGGGCGGTCGGTGCAGTTGTGGGCATCCGACGCCACCAGGGCGACGAACCCCGCTTCGAGCAGCTCCATGCAGAGGCCGCGCAGCGGCGTGCCCGGCCAGCCGCGTAGGCTCTGGGCGTTGACCTGCAGGTAGGCGCCGGCCTCGAGCAGCGCCGTCGCGGCGTGCGAGTCGCGGCGCACCGCCTCGACGCGCTCGACGTGGGCGACGATGGGCGCCAGCCCGGCGGCCACCACCTGCTCGATGGCGGCGACGGCGGTGCGCAGCGGCAGCATGGGCGGCAGCTCGAGGAGGAGGTGGTCGCTGTCGCCGAGGGTGAGCACCTTGCCCTGCCGCAGCGCCGCCAGCATCGGCTCGGATACGTGGTTCTCCGCTCCCAGTCCGACCTGCATGTCGCGCAGGAAGGCGTGGCGGGGGCTGTGCGCCAGCTTCACCAGCCAGTCGACGAGCGCCGAGTAGGCCTCGTGGATGGGAAGCGGGTCGTCATTGGCGAACAGCGGCGAATACATGTGGGGCGTCGCCACCATGAAGCGCGTGCCCTGGGCGTGCGCCTCGGCGAGGATCGCCAGCGTCTCTTCGCGGGTGGCCGGCCCGTCGTCGACTCCGGGGATGAGGTGGACGTGGAGGTCCACGTAGCGCGGCGGCGGAGCGAGAGTTGTGCTCACCCGTTGCGCGCCGCCCGCCGCATCAGCTCGGCCGCCGTGACGTCGAAGTGCTGCCCGAGCGCCGGCCAGAAGGGGACGAAGAGAGTGTCGCCACTGAGCAGTGGCAGCGGTGGCTGCCGGCCCCGCTGCGCCGCCTCGACGTCGACGCGGATCACCGTGCGGCCGCCTTGCGGCAGGGGGCGGAACACCGCCACCTTGTCGAGCGCAGCGCGCTCGGTGGGGCCGCCGGCGGCGGCGAGAGCCTGCAGGACGTCGAGCCGCCGGCCGCGCTCGCCGGCCACGGCGCCCGAGTGGCGGACCGCGCCGGAGACGAAGACCGAGATCATCTCCGCCGCTGGCACCAGCACCACGTCGCCGGCAGCGAGCTCGGGGTCCTCGACCGCGGCGCCGCCGCGCCGCAGCGCCTCGAGGTCGACGATGAGCCGCCGCTCCTCGCCGCTGGCGCCGCGGCGCAACACGATGGCCCGCGCCGGCGTGCTCGCCGCGTCGGTGATGCCGCCGGCCTGCGTCAGCAGCCGCATCAGGGTGGTCGGTCCGTTGACCGGGTAGCGGCCGGGCGTGGTGATGGCGCCGGCGAGCGCCACGCCCGGCGCCCCCACCTCGAGCACGGTCGCCACCACGCGCGGCGCGCCCACCGCCTGCGCCCGCTGCAGCGCCGCTGCCACGCGCGCCGCCGCTTCTTCGGCGGTGGCGCCGTCGACGGCGACCCGCCCGGCCAGCGGCAGCGTCAGGGCGCCATCCACTCCCACGCGCACCGAGCGCGTGAGCTCGGGGACGCCGAAGACGTCGAGGGCCACCAGGTCGCCCGGGCCGAGCCGGTAGGGAGTCGGCGACGGTGGAGGCGAGGCGACCGCCGACCGCGGCGACGGCGCGGTCGGAGCGGTCACCGTCACGCGCAGGGCATCGCCGTCGGCGGCAGTGGTGTGCGCGGCGCCCGCCTGCAGCTCGATGGCCAAGGACACCCGGCGCCAGTCGGTTCCCCCCTCGCCGCGCAGGTGGACGGCACGGATCGGGCCGCTAGTGCCGGCGAGCTCGTAGGGCACGGTCGCGCCCGGTACCGTCTCCGCCAGCCGCAGCCGCAGCCCGCCGGGCATCGGCTCTTCGCTCCAGGCGAGCGGGCCGTCGCCGCGCAGCTCGAGGGTGGCCCGGCCCGGCGATTCACGAAGGGCGAGAGCGACCACCTGCCGTGGCGAGGTGGCCGCGGTCGCGGGAAGAGCGACGACGAACAAGGCGACCGCCGCGGCCCGCAGCGCCCGACTCACTGCGGCACCACGCAACGGAAACCGACCTGAGGATGGCGCGTGGCCGGGTCGAGGAAGCGGCGGCGGTGCGCCTGCACCTCGCCGGCGCGATCGCTGCCGCGCAGCACCCGCATGCTCTCGCCGTACTCCGGCTCGGGGCGCCGGTTGCCCGGGTAGGGCGCGTACCAGGATGCGGTCCACTCGAGCAGCGGAGCGCTGGCGCGCACCAGGCCGGCGAGCGCCAATGCCTCCCACTCCTCCTCGGTGGGGAGTCGCGCGCCGCGGGCGGCGCAGGCCGCCGCGGCCTCGGCGAAGGCCACCTCGGTGCGCGGCGGCGGCTCGCCGCCGGCGGCGGACGCGCCCTCTGCCACCGCCGGGGCGAGGTCGACCAGCAGTGCGGGCAGGCGCACCTCGTGCGCCGGCTGCTCGTTGTAGAACTCCGCCGCCTCCCGCGCCAGGCCGATGCGGTAGGCGCCGGCGGGCAGTAGCGCCATGCGCAGGGGCAGGGCGGAAGCGGCGGAGCCGGCGGCCGACGAGACGGAGGCGGCTGCGGTGGGTGGCGGCGCCGCCGGCGCCGACTCCGGCGCCAAACTCGGTGCCGCGCTCGCCGGTGCTGCGGCAGCGGCGAGCTGCGCCCGCGTCTCGGCGAGCGCCGACTCGGCGCGCTGCAGCCGAGCCGCGAGGTCCGCCACCTGACGCGCGTTGGCGGCGGCGGCTGCTGCGGCCTGCTGCGTCGCCTCCGCCAGCTTGCGTCGCAGCAGCTCCACCTCGCGGGAGCTGCCGTCCTCGATGCGGGCGCCGGCGCCCGGCTCGCTCGCCGGCGGGGCCAGGCGGTCGGCTGGCAACCGCAGCTCCACCGCGTAGCCGGCGCGCACGCGCGTGCCCGCCGGAAGGGTGACCGTTGCGCGGTGGAGCTCGACGGCGCTCACCTCGCCGCTGCCGACGTCGATTCGCCGCGGCGTCCCGGCCACCGTCAGCTCGTAGTAGACCTTTGCCGTGTCGCCGCGGCGCAGGCCGTCGGCGCTCCCCTTGTCGAGGGTGAGGCTTCCCTGCCCCACCGTGGTCACCGCGGCCACCACCAGCAGCAGCGCCGTCACGCCTCCTCCTCGCCGCCGGGGTCGAGGATCTCGCCCTCGACGACGTCGCCGGCGGCCGGCGGCACCGTCGCCAGCACGTCGCCGCGCAGGTGACGCTCGCGCTGGCCGATCTCGGCGAGGAACGGATGGTGGCCGGGCTGGCGATCGCCGCCGGCGTCGGTGAGCGGCTCGATCGCCGGCGGCGTACGGTGACGGCGGCGTCGCCGTCGCGGACGCGCGCGCAGACCGAGGGCGAGCAGGGCGGCGATTCCCGCCGCGGTGAGGACGAAGGCGGCCAGCCGCCAGGCGGGCTCGCGGTCGGCCACCGTCGCCGCCGATTGCGTCGGCTGGCGCGCCGTCCCGCGCGGCGCCACCGAGCCGAGCGGCACCAGCGGCAGCGCGAGCACGGTGCTCTCGGCGCCCACAACGACGTTGCGTTCCAGCGGGCGGAAGCCATCCTTGCGCAGCAGAATCGAGTAGGTACCGGGCGGGATGGCGTCCACCGACAGCTCGCCGCGCGCGTCGGTGGTGCCGATGGCCACCCCGTCCCAGGCCACCTCGGCGCCCGGCTGCGAGCGCACGACGAGGGTGCCGGCGGCGGTGGTGGCTCCGGCAGCCCCTTCGGTGGCCGCCCCGACTGACACCGTGAGCAGAATGGCGAGCCCGAGCGATCGCATGACGGCCGGTGCCTCAGTCTACCAAGCCGCCGGCGGCCGCGAGCCGCGGCCGGTGGCCAGCCGGATGGCGATCTGCTCTTTGCTGGCGCCGGCGGCGCGCAGCAGCGCCAGCGCCGCGGGAGCATGGGCTGGTTGCAGCGCCACCGCGCGAGCGAAGCCGTCGAGGGCGCGCCTGAGGTCGCCGCGGCGGAGGTAGAAGTTGGCGAGCCGCCAGGCGTCGTCGGCGCTCTGCGGATTGCGGCGCAGGGCGGCGCGATAGGCGGGCTCGGCGCAGGGGTCGCCGGCGACGTCGCAGGCGAGGGCGAGCTCCTCCCAGGCGTGCCAGTCGGCCGGGTTGAGCTCGGTGGCGCGCCGCAGGTGGACGACCGCGAGCGTTGGATCGCGCACCGTGAGCAGGTCGCGGTAGCGCAGCCCGAGCCGCAGCTCGGCCTCGGCGCTCGCCGGGTCGCGCGCGGCGGCGGCGCGCAGCGGCGCGAGCACCGGCGCGCCGGCGGGGACGCCAGCGAGCAGCCGCGCGGCGTCGAGGCGCGGGACGAGCCGAGCGGCGGCGGCCAGCAGCAGCAGCGTCAGCAGCGCGCGCGGCACCCAGGGCGGCAACGTCGCCCGCGGCGCCGGCGCGCGCAGGGGTGCCGCCTTCGCCCCCTCCAGCCCCCAGGCGATGCCCAGCACGGTGGCGAAGACGAACAGGTTCGCCGGAATGTGGGCGTCGAAGTCGACGAAGGCGACGAGCAGCAGGGCGGTGAGCGCCCCGGCACAGGCGAGCGCCGTGATCCACCGCGTGCGTTCGTCGCTCGCCACCGCCGTCGAGATCGCGCGGGCCAGCCTCCAGAGCACGAAGCCCCACAGCAGCACCGCCAGCGGGATCCCCCACTCGGCCGCCACTTCGAGGTAGTCGCTGTGCGCGTGGTCGTAGAGGTTCTTGAGCTGCTCCGTCTGGTAGGGGCGGAAGGCCCAGCGATACATGCCCGGGCCGACGCCGCGCCAGGGGTGGTCGAGGATCAGCCGCAGCGTGTCGCGCCAGGCGGGTAGCCGGCCGCGTGCCGAGAGGGAAGCAGCGACTCCACCCAGCGCGGCGCCGTGCAGCGCCGCCACTGCGAGGGCCAGCAGGCCGCCGGCGATGCCACTCGCCACCATGCCGCCGAGCAGTCGGCCGTGCCGCGGCCAGCGCCGCGCGATCGCCAGCACGGCGAGCAGCGCTAGCGACGCCAGCGCGGTGAAGATGCCGGTCGTGGCGCCGGCGCGGCGGATGCCGGCGAGCAGCAACGCCGCCGCCGTCGCGCCCAGCAGCACGGCAGCGCTCGTCGCCGCCCGGCCGCGGCGCGCCGCCAGCGCGCCGCCGATCGCCGCCAGCGGTAGCGCCGTCGCCAACAAGGCGGCGAAGTGGTTGGGGTTGACGAAGGTGCCGGCGGCGAGGCCGCCGAGCACCGCCTCGCGCGCACCGTGTGGTGGCGGCGGCGTGAGGTGGCGCAGCCCGTATGCCGCCTCGGCGGCGGCGACCAGCAGCAGCGCCAGCAGCACGGCGGAGGCCGAGCGCGGGGAGCGCGCCGTCGAGCGGGCGGCGAGCGCCAACGCCGCCCACGCCACCAGGGCGACCGTGTAGCCGCGCGCCGGTACCGTGGGCAGCCAGGCGACGGCGAGCAGCAGGGCGGCGCCGAACGCAGCCAGCGCCAGCGCGCGCCGGTGCCCCAGCGCCTCCTCGCCCCCCAGCCAGGTGGCGGCCAGCACGGCGGCGAGCAGCAGCAGCGCGAAGAGGTAGAGGCCGTCGTCGCCGGTCGCTCCCGCCTGCACCAGCGCCGTCACCCAGGCGGCGAGGGCGAGCAGCGCGACCAGCAGGTCGGCCGCGCGACGCGTCGCGCAAACGGCCGGCGGCCACAC
>DASYUP010000721.1:0-5440 GCA_036001185.1 Thermoanaerobaculia bacterium | reverse complement strand
TCAGCCGCTGCAGCACCAGATCGTCGCGATGAAGTTTCGAAGGCCTCGGGCGTCTCACCCAGCCGGCTGCGGACCAGCCGCTGGTAGAGGTCGGCGCCGACGAACTTGCCCCCGGAGTCCTGGAACAGCGGCATGGCGGCGATGTAGCGACGCAGCTCGGCGTCGGACACCTGAAGGTCGAGGCGAGCCGCCTCGCGCAGCAGGATCTTGCGCAGCACGAGCTGGTTCAGGGCTTGCATCGGCAGGCGCATCTGCTGGGCCATCTCGGGCGTGAACTGCTGGCCCAGCTGCTGGCGATAGCGCTCCTCGAGATTCCGATACGCATGCTCGTATTCACGGTAGGAGATCGCCTGGTTGCCGACCGTCGCCGCGGTCTGCGGCTGCTCGCCGTTGCCGCCGTAACGCGAGCTGCGACCGAAATCGACGAAGACGAAGAGCACGAAGATGGCGATGACGACCCAGAGGATCCAGGCCAGGTACTTCATCGAGTCGCGGAGAACTTGCAGCATGGGGGTCCCTTTCGGCGGGGAAGTCGAACCGAGGCGGTCCCGCCGCGGCGGGGAGGGCGCACTGTAGCAGCTCCCAGGCGCAGGCGGGCGAGGCACTTTAGCAGCGCCGCCGAGGCGCCGCAACCCGCCGGGGGCGCCGCCAGCGCGGCCGTCAGGGGCGCAAACCCCCTGCCGCGCGGTGCTATATTCCGCCCCGGGTGGAGGCGCCAGCAGTTGAACCCGGGACGCAAGGACCGCCGCACGCGGGACTGGTACAAGGTCTCGGTCGATACCCTCCGTGGGTGGCTGATCTTCCTCCTCCTGGCGGCGGCGGCGAGCGCCGGCTACGTGGGCTTCCGCATCTGGGAGCGCTACGCCATCCAGCGCGAGGCGGCGCGGGCCATCGACGACGCCCGGGTGCTCTTTCAGCGACTGCGTGGCGAGGGTAGCCTCACCGGCTTCAAGATCGAATACGACGCGGCCTGGGCGGGCATCGAGCGCGCCCGCGGCCTCTACGCCCAGTCTCGCTTCGATGACTCGCTGGCTAGCGCCGAGCGTAGCCGCGAGATGCTGCTGTCGCTGCTCGATGCCTCCAAGCACAGCCGCGACAGCGGCGAGGCGCAGTTCATTGCCGTGCAGGGGCGGGTGGAGTACCGGCGCTCCGACCGCGGCGAGTGGGAGCAGGCGCGTGGCCGGGTGATGCTGCGCCCCGGCGACTACGTCAAGACCGGCGCCAATGGCTCGGCGGAGATCATGTTCACTGACGGCACCCTCTACACCGTGCGCGCCGATACTCTCTTCCTCGTCAGCGCGCGCACCGCCGGCGGGGGCAACAAGCAGGCGATCGAGCTACAGTACGGCTGGATCAACCTCAACACCGCCCAGAGCAGCAGCAAGGTGGCGACACCGCAGGCCGAGGCGGTGGTGTCCAACGAATCGGAGGCGGTGGTCTCCTACGACGAGGGCAGGCGCGAGGGGCGCATCAGCGCCTACCGCGGCGCCGTCGACGTCCGCGCCGGCACTGACACGCGGCGCCTCGGCGCGCTGCAGTCGGTGCGCCAGGCCGCCGGCAAACTGGCCGGCGTCGAGACGCTCCCCGACGCTCCCAAGCTGGTCCGGCCGCAGGAGAACGCCGACTTCGACTTCGACACCCAGAAGCAGCTCAGGCTCACCTGGGAGGCAGTGGCCGGCAGCGAGCGCTACGCTCTGCAGATCTCGCGCAACCGCCTGTTCGTCGACAACGTCATCGATGCCCCCGACCGCCGCACCACTGAAGCCACCCTTGGTGTGCAGGGGGAAGGGACCTTCCTCTGGCGGGTGGCGGCGGTGACCGCCGGCAACCTGCGTGGCCCGTGGAGCGCTCCCGGGCGCTTCCGCGTGGTCTCCGCCAAGGCGGTTGCCGGCAGCGGCGACAAGGAGCCGCCGGAGCTGCAGGTACAGGAGATCCAGTCCTACGGCTCCATCTTCATCGTCGGCGGCCACACCGAGCCGGGGGCGACGGTGACGGTCAACGAGGAGCCGGTGACCGTGCAGGCCGACGGGAGCTTCAACAAGACCATTCAAATGGTCCAGTCGGGGTGGGCATTTCTCGACATCAAGGCGGTCGACGCCTCGGGGAACCAAGCCAATCACCGCGCCCGGGTCTTCGTGGAAAGCCTCTAGAGAAGAAGAGCGCGTCGCCACGGCGGCGCCAGTTGACCGTCGCGCCGCGCCGGCGGCCGCAGGAGAGCAGATCGAGATGCCTATCGTTTCCCTGCTCCGTTACTTTTCCAACGACCTCGCCATCGACCTCGGCACCGCCAACACCCTGGTCTTCGCCCGCAGCCGCGGCATCGTGGTGCGCGAGCCCTCGGTGGTGGTGATCAACAAGGTGACCAACAAGATCGAGGCGGTGGGCGCCGAGGCCAAGGAGATGCTCGGCCGCACGCCCGGCAACATCGAGCCCATCCGGCCGATGAAGGACGGCGTCATCGCCGACTTCGAGGTCACCGAGAAGATGCTCGACCACTTCATCCGCAAGGCCCACGGCGGCCGCCGGCTGGTGCGGCCGCGCATCGTCATCGGCGTCCCCTCGGAGATCACCCAGGTGGAGAAGCGCGCGGTGCGCGACTCCGCCGAGCGCGCCGGCGCCTCCGAGGTCTTCCTCGTCGAGCAGGCGATGATGGCGGCCATCGGCGCCGGCCTGCCGATCACCGAGCCCTCGGGCAACATGATCGTCGACATCGGCGGCGGCACCACCGACGTGGCGGTGATCTCGCTCGCCGGCACCGTCTACAGCCGCTCGGTGCGCGTCGCCGGCAACGAGATGGACGACGCCATCATCCAGTACCTCAAGCGCAAGTACAACCTGCTGATCGGCGAGCGCACCGCCGAGATGATCAAGATGGAGATCGGCTCCGCCTACCCGCTCAAGGAGCCCCTGAAGATGGAGATCAAGGGGCGCGACCTGGTGGAGGGCGTGCCGAAGAACCTGCTGATCACCGACGAGGAGATCCGCGAGGCGCTCGCCGAGACGGTGGCGACCATCGTCGACGCGGTGCGTCAGGCCCTCGAGCGCACGCCGCCCGAGCTCTCCGCCGACATCATGGATCGCGGCATCGTGCTGTCGGGCGGTGGCGCCCTGCTGCGCAACCTCGACCAGCGGCTGCGCGACGAGACCGGCCTGCCGGTGGTGCTCGCCGAGGACCCGCTCGCCTCGGTGGTGCTCGGCGCCGGACGGGTGCTCGAGGATATTAATTTGCTGCGGAAAGTCTCGATCCTTTGAGCGGCATCGCCCCCTCGAGGGGCAGGGGGCGCCACCGCCCGACCCCTTCGAGCGCCTGACGAAGCAGGGATCCAGATGGGAAGCCGTGCTTCCAGGTGGCTGCTCGTCCTGCTGCTGCTGGGGGAGCTCTTGCTGCTCACCCGCCAGGCTTCGCAGCGCGGGCGCGAGGGGCCGCTGATGCAGGGCGCCGCCGTCGGGGTGCTGGGACCGGTGGCGCACGGGGTGAGCAAGGTCGAGCACGGCTTCGGTTCGCTGGGCGAGGGGATGCGCACCCGCAAGCGGGTGATGGCGGAGAACGAGCAGCTGCGGCGACAGGTCGACGAGCTGCAGCGCCAGCTGCTCAAGCTGCAGACCGTCGAGGGGGCCTTCCTGCGCCTCGGCGGCGCTGTCGAGTACGCTCGCCGCACGCATCAGCCGCTGCACGTGGCCGATGTCGTCTACGCCGACTACACCTCCTGGCTGCGCAGCCTCTTGCTCTATGTCGGCGAGCGCGGCGCTCAGCCCGACCAGCCGGTGGTCGACGAGCATGGCCTGGTAGGCCGCGTCATCGCTGTGGGCGGAGGCTACGCCAAGGTCCAGCTGGTCACCGACCGCGCCTCGGCGGTGGGGGCGATGATCGAGCGCACTGGCCGCCAGGGCGTGGTGCGCGGCGACGGCCATGCCGGCCTCGAGCTCGACTACGTGCCGCTGCAGGCCGACGTGCGCCCCGGCGACCGCGTGGTCACCGCCGGCATCGACGGCATCTACCCGCGCGGCATCGCCATCGGCGTGGTGCGCGCCGTCAGCCCGGGCACCCAGCTCTTCCACCACCTCGAGGTGACGCCGCTGGTGGACTTCGGCTCCCTCGACCACGCCTACCTCCTGCCGCCGCTGCCCGACGCCCGCGTGCTTTCCGAGAGCCTGTCCCGTGACCTTCGTTAAGGTGGTGGCGGCGCTGCTGGTGGCCTACCTGGTCCACCTGCTGGGGGTGTCGGCGACGCCGCTCTTCGCCCGCGTCTTCGACCCCTTCCTCCTGGTGCTGGTCTGGTACTCGCTGCGCACCGGCCCGGTGGGCGCCGAGCTCATCGGCACCGGCACCGGCCTGCTGCAGGATGCCCTTGCCGGCGGCCTCTTCGGGCTGCACGCCTTCGCCGACACCGTCGTCGGCTACGCGGTGACGCTGGCGGCGCAGCGGGTGGTGGTCGGACAGCAGGCAGCACGGGTGCTGATCTTCGCCGCCGCCGCCGCCTTACAACAGGCGGTGTTGGTGCTGCTCATGCTGGCCATGGTCGACCAGGCTCCCCTCCCCTCGCCGGGAGCAGTGATCGGCAAGATCGTCACCACCTCGCTGCTGGGGGCGGTGTTCATCAGCATGGAGTCCCGCGCGCGGGCCCAGTGGAGCTCCTGGCAGCGCCGCCGGTCGCGGATCCTGCGCTTCCGGTAGGGTCGACGACCGCCCGCCGACAGTCCCGCCGTTCTGGCCCTCCTGTTGCACAATGGGGGGGCAATGACGAACCTGGTGCGAACCCGCGAGCGGCGGGAGACCATGGCCACCCGCGTGCGGGTGGTGTCGGCCCTCATCGGCGCCGGTCTGGCGGTGGTGGCGGGCGCCTACTGGGTGGTGCAGGGCATCCACGGTCCCGAGTATCGCGAGCTCGCCGACAACAACCGCCTGCGTCGCTTCCCCATCCGTGCCCCTCGCGGCATCGTCTACGACCGCACCGGCCGGCCGCTGGCCGAGAACGTGCCGAGCTACAACCTGCTGCTCGAGCCGGAGACCAGCGCCAACCTGGAGAAGAGCCTCGGTTTCGCCGCCGCCATCCTCGACACCGACCCGGTGGAGCTGCATCGCCTGCTGGTCGAGCATCGCCGCGAGCGCCCCGTCGAGCCGGCGCTGATCGCCGAGAACCTCACTCTCGCCCAGGTGGCGCGCTTCGAGCTCGCCGCCCTCGAGCATCCCGAGTTCGACATCGACGTGCAGCAGCTGCGGCTCTACCGCCACCGCGAGCAGACGGCGCACGTGCTCGGCTACCTCTCGGAGGCGAATCCCGGCGAGCTTGCCTCCGGTGCCTACAAGCGCGGCGACATGATCGGCCGCCGCGGCGTCGAGAGCGCCTACGAGCCGGGGCTACGCGGCGCCGACGGCGAGCGCGTGGTGGTGGTCGACAACCGCGGCCGCGCCGTCGACGAGTTCCGGCGCGACGCCGGC
>DASYUP010000720.1:0-4115 GCA_036001185.1 Thermoanaerobaculia bacterium | reverse complement strand
CTCGGCGCCGACCTCGTCGGCTTCCACACCGAGCAATACGCCGGCGACTTCCTGGGCTGCTGCAGCCGCCTGCTCGGCGCGCGCGTCGACCATGCGCGGCAGGTGGTGGAGTGGCAGGGGCGCGAGGTGCGCGTTGGCGCCTTTCCCATCGGCATCGAGGTGGACGAGTTCAGCGCCCAGGCAACCTCCGCCACCACGCGAGAGAAGGTGGCGCGCATCCGCCAGGGGCTCGGCGCGGCGCAGCTCGTCCTCGGTGTCGACCGTCTCGACTACAGCAAGGGGATCCTCGAGCGACTACGCGCGGTCGACGCGCTGCTCGAGCGCCACCCCGAGCTGCGCCGCAAGATCGTCTTCCTGCAGATCGCCGTGCCCAGCCGCACGCAGGTGCAGGAGTACCGCGACCTCAAGCGCGAGATCGACGAGATGGTGGGCCGTGTCAACGGCCGCCACGGCGCCGCCGACTGGACGCCGGTGCGCTACCTGTATCGCAGCATCCCGCGCCCCGATCTGGTCTCCTACTACCGCGCCGCCGACGTCTGCCTGGTCAATCCGCTGCGCGACGGCATGAACCTGGTGGCGATGGAGTACGTGGCCTGCCAGGCCGGCAAGGTAGCCGACCGGCTCAAGGACGGGGTGCTGGTGCTCTCCGAGCTCACCGGTGCCGCCAGCGTGCTCGGCGATGGGCCGCTGCTGATCAACCCGTTCGCCATTCAGGAGACCGCCGAGGCGCTGGAGCGCGCGCTGGCGATGGACGAGGGCGAGCGGCGCACGCGCATGGAGAAGCTGCTGGCGAGCGTGCGCGCGCACGACGTGCACGGGTGGCTCGAGCGCATCCTCAGCGCCGCCATGCAGAGCGAGAAACGGCGCGGCGCCGGCGCCCGCCGCCACGACCCGCTGCATTGAGGTGGAGGTCGGTGGCGGCACCTCTCTGGGAGCGCTGGGACGAGGTGGCGCCGCGCCTCGCCCGCGGCACGCTGCTGGCGGGCTTCGACTACGACGGCACGCTGGTGGGCATCCGGCCGAGCCCCGAGGAGGTGCGGACCGACGAGGCCACCCGCCAGGCGCTCGCCGAGCTCGCCGCCATCCCCGGCACCGCGGTGGCGGTGGTGAGCGGCCGGCCGGTGGCGCAGCTGCGCGCCCTGCTGCCGGCTGCCGCGCTCTGGCTGGTGGGGCTTCACGGGCTCGAGCTCGCCGCCCCCCACGGCGAGGTGCTGCCGACGCGCGACCTCGATGCCGCCGCTGCCATGCTGGCCCCGCTGTTGGTGGTGGCGGAGGCGATCGCCGCGCGCCACCCGGGCGTGCGCGTCGAGGACAAGGGCGCGACACTGGTGCTGCACACGCGGCAGGCGAGCCGCGCCGATGCGGCGGCAGCGGCGGCGGCGTTCCGCTCTGCGGTCGCCGGAGGAGCGGGGTTCGTGCTCGACGGCTTCGAGCTGCTGGCTGGCAAGGAGGTCCTCGAGGTGCGCCCGGCAGGCGAGCACAAGGGGACGGCCCTCACCCGTCTGCACCGCGAGGCGGGGGGCCAGCAGGTGCTCTACGTCGGCGACGACCTCACCGACGAGGACGCTTTTGGGACGCTAGGCGCCGGCGCGGTCACCGTGCGCGTCGTCTCCACCTACCAGAGCGAGCCGGCGGTCGCCGGCACGCGCGCCGCCTACACTCTCGCCGACCCGGCCGAGGTGGGCGAGCTGTTGCAGCGCCTCATTGCCCTCCGGCGCCACTAGCCGGGGGAGGCGCCGCGGCCCGTCTCGTGCTATGACTCTCCGCCGGAGTGGGAAAGGAAGGTACCCCGATGCGTTCGCCGATCGCCAAGCTCGCCTCCATCGTCTCCCTCTGCCTGTTGGCCGGCCTGCTCGCCTGTCGCGGCAAGGAAACCGCGCCGGCGCCGGCGGCGGAGGCCGCCGAGCCGGAGGTCGCCAGCGAAGCGACGCCACCTCCCGAGGAGCCTCTGGCGCCGCTGGCCAATCCCCCCGGCGCCATCTCGGCCACCCAGGCATTCACCCGTTGCCAGTCCAGGCAGGGGGGCTACAGCCTCGAGGTGCCCGCGGCCTGGACCTGCACCGAGAACCTCACCTCGCTGCGGGCGCTGGGCGGCCCCGACGGCGCGTTGGTGGTGTTGCAAGACGCGGCCGGACCGCCCAACGCGAAGCAAGCCCGCCGGCGCTATGCGCGGATCCTGGTGCAGCGCGGGCTGGCGGTGCGCATCGAGGGGATCGACAGGGTGTCGCTGCCGAACGGTCCGGCGATGGTCATCCACTACACCTCCAACTCCGGTCTCGACCCGGAGACGCACCAGCAGTTTCGCCGGGGCAACGAGACCTACCTCTTCTACAAGGGTGGTCGGGTGGCCGCGCTCAACCTCTGGGCGCCGCAGGGCGCCGACACCAAGGAGGCCTGGGCGCGCATGGCGAAGAGCTTCCGCTGGTCTTGAGCCGGCCGGCCACCGGCGCGGCTGCCGGCGCCCTCACCGGGCGCGGTTCACCTCGCCGCTACCGGCCCCGTCACCAGGTACGCGTCACCTTGGAGAGTCCCCGCGGCGCCTCGGTGTCGCGCCCCATGGCGAGGGCCAGGTGATACGTCCACAGCTGCAGCGGCACGATATTGACGATGGGGGCCAGCCACTCGGGTAGACCGCCGGGGAGGCGCACCGCCGTGCTACCGAGCGCCAACGCCTCGTCGCGGTCGGAGGCCACCAGCAGGTCGACGTCGCGCTCGGCGACCAGCGCGGCGAGCAGCGCCATGACGTCGGCATAGGCGGCACCGCCGGGGACGACGGCGAGGACCGGGAAGCCGCTCGACGCCATCGCCACCGGCCCGTGCCGGAAATCGGCGGTCGAGTAGGCCTCGGCAACGACGTAGGTGAGCTCCTCGAGCTTGAGCGCCCACTCGCTGGCGGTGGCGTAGTGGTAGCCGCGGCCGAGCACCACGCAGCGAGCCATCGCCTCGTAGTGCCGTGCCGCCTGAGCGATCGCCGCCTCGTCGGCAAGCGCTGACTCGACCAGCGCGGGGATCTGCCGCAGCGGCTCGCTGCCGAGCGCCGCCGCCACCTGCCCCTCGTCGCCGGTGAGCGCCGCCGAGAGCATGGCAACGGCGAGCAGCTGGCTGCTGTAGGTCTTGGTGGCGGCGATCGCCAGCTCGGGGCCGGCCCCGGTGTCGAGCACCAGGCAGGCCTCGGCGGCGAGCGCCGAGCGGGGGTCGTTGGTGATCGCCAGCGTCAGCGCCCCCTGCTTCCTCCCCTCGGCGAGCACGCGCACGATGTCGGGGGACTGCCCCGACTGCGAGATGCCTACCACCAGGGCCCCCTGTAGGCGCGGCGGCGACTCGTACAGGGTGTAGAGCGACGGCGTTGCCATCGCCACCGGCAGCCCATTGCGCGATCCCCACAGGTACTGTGCGTAGAGAGCGGCGTGGTCGGAGCTGCCGCGGGCGGCGATGAGCACCCAGTGCACGGCGCGGCCGCGCACGGCACGGGCCACCTCGCGGACTGTCTCCTCCTGCGTGCGCAGCAGGTGGGCGAGGACCGCCGGCTGCTCGCCGATCTCCTCGCGCAGGCTCATGGGCGGCGCGCGGCGCCGCCGTTGCTGCTGGCGTCGAGGTAGAGAGCGGCAGCGCCGAGGATGGCGACGTTCTCGATTTCGCTGCGAGTGATCTCGACGCGCGCCAGCGCGTGCTGGTAGGCGTAGCCCTTCAGCCGTTCGTGCATGCCCGCCTCGAACAGCGGCATCGCCCGGCTGATCGAGCCGCCGAGGACGATGAGCTCCGGGTCGAAGGCATAGAGCACCACCATGATGGCGTGGCCGAGCTCCTGGCCGTATTGGTGGAACAGCCGGCGCGCATCGGGGTCGCCGGCGACGGCGCGCTGGTAGACGACCTCGCCACGCTCGCCGGCCGCGCGCTGGAAGAAGCCTCCCGCCGCGTAGTGCTCGATGGTGCGATCGCGGTAGGGGATGGCGCCGATCTCGCCGGCGCCGCAGTTGGCGCCGCTGTAGAGGCGACCGTCGATCACCACGCCGGCGCCGAGGCCGGTGCCCAGCGTCATGCCGACCATGTTCTTGTGCCCGCGCGCCTTGCCGAAGTAGAGCTCGCCGACGGCGAAGGCGTTGGCGTCGTTGTTG
>DASYUP010000719.1:0-2215 GCA_036001185.1 Thermoanaerobaculia bacterium | reverse complement strand
GGTGGTCGCCGGCCGGCAGGGCGAGCTCGACGTCGTCACCGCCATCGCCGTGCTCGAGCACGTGGCCGACATGCGGGGGGCGCTCGAGCGCATCCGCGACCTGCTCGCCACCGACGGTGTCCTCATCTTCGAGACCCCTGTGCTGTCCGCCACCGGCGACAACAGCGTCTGGTTCAACTCCTCGCTCGAGCACGTCTTTTACCCGACGCAGGAAGGGCTCGAGCACCTCTTCCAGGAGGTCTTCGGGCTGCCGCTCATCGGCCGCGAGGTGCCGCTGGTCGACTACGGCAGCACCTTCGTCGGCCTGGCGGTGCGCGGTGCCAAGCAGCACCAGCGGCTGGGGCGCTGGTTCCGCGACCTCCTCGACACGCCGGTGGCCGAGCTGTTCCCTCCCCGCGAGCGCCGCTTCCGGCTCTTTTTCGACCTCGTGCACGCGGCGGTCACGGGTCCCGAGCAGGTGGCGCTGCTCGCCGAGCTGCCGGCGAGCGACTTCACGCCCCCCCTGCTGCAGCGCCTGATCGGGCTGTGGAAGAGCGACGCGGCGCGGGTGGCCGCCCTGCGCCAGGAGCTGGCGCAGGCGCGCACCGGCTGGAGCGCCGGCGAGCTCGCGCTGCACCAGGAACGACTGCGGGCGAGCGAGCTGGGCCGCGAAGTGATGCGCCTGACCGCCGAGGCGGCGGAGTCGGCGCGGCGCGAGGCGGAGCGGACCGACGAGGTGAACGCCCTCGGCGCGGAGGTCGCCGACTGGCGGCACCAGGCGGAACGCTGGCAGCAGCGCTCGGTCCAGCTCGAAGGCGAGGGCGCGCAGCTCGCCGCCCAGGCGGGCGCCCTCGAAGGGCGGCTGGCCGCCACCGAGCGGCGAGCCGCCGAGCTGGCCGACCAGGGGGCCCGGCTGGCGGCCGAGGCGCGCGAGTGGGAGCTCCAAACCGTGCAGCGGGAAAGCGAGCTGGCGGAGGTGACCGCCCGCGCCGAGGCCGAGGAGGCGCGGGCGCTCGCCGCCGAGGGGCGCGAGTGGACGATCTACCAGATGCTGGGCGTCCGCGACTTCGAGCTCGAGGCGGCGAAGGCCCGCAGCCGCCAGCTCGACACCGACCTGCAGAACAGCCAGGCCGAGCTGGCGATGCGCGGCGAGCGCATCCAGCAGATGCTGCGCTCCACCTCGTGGCGCCTGAGCGCGCCCCTGCGGGCGGTGGGCGACCGCACCCGCACCATGGTGAAGCGCCTGCCCGTGCGGCCAGGTGGGCTCGTGTGGCGGGCCCTGCGCTCCCTGTACCGGCTGGTGCCGGTTCCCCAGCGCGGCAAGCAGCGCGTGCTCGGCTACCTGCTGCGCCGGGGGCTGCTGGCGCCGCTCCCGGCGGCGACCGCCGACCACCCGCCCGTTCCGCCGCCCGCTCTCGCCGCACCGTCCGTCGTGCACCTGCGCCTGCAGCCGTGGCCGGCGTCGCAGCCGCTGGTGAGCGTTGTCATCCCGTGCTTCAACTACGGCCGCTTCGCGGCGGCGGCGGTCGACTCCGTGCTGGCGCAGACCTTCCAGGACCTCGAGATCATCGTCGTCGACGGCGGCTCCGACGATGCCGGATCGCTGGCCGCGCTGCAAGAGCTGCAGCGGCCGAAGACGACGATCCACTTCCGCGAGCAGCGTCACATGGTGGGCGACAACCGCAACTTTGGCATCGCCCGCGCGCGCGGCAAATACATCTGCTGCCTCGACCCCGACGACCTGCTGCGGCCCACCTACCTCGAGAAGGCGCTCTACCGGCTGGAGACCGAGGGCCACGACGTCGTCTCCACCTGGTACGAGCGCTTCGGCGCCGAGGGCGGGCTGCTGCAGCTCTTCGACTACCCCAACCTGGCGGACATGATCGCCGGCAACCACGTGGCCACCTGCGCCGTCTTCCGGCGCGAGCTGTGGGAAGAGGCGGGCGGCTTCGTCGACACCGGGCGGGGCAGCGACTACGTCTACGAGGACTGGCGGCTGTGGATCCGCTTCGCCACCCTCGGGGCGCGCATCGCCAACCTGCGCGAGCCGCTGCTGCGCTATCGCGTCCACCCCGCCAGCCTCAGCCAGGGGGCCGAGGTGCGGGCGCTGCCGGCCCAGCGCGAGGCCATCCTCGCCCTCGAGCCCGCCGCCGTGGGCGAGGAGGCCCACCGTCGCTCGGCGGAGCGCCAGCGGCAGGTCATCGAGGTCGAGGACGCGCTGTGCAACCTGCTGCCC
>DASYUP010000718.1:0-3863 GCA_036001185.1 Thermoanaerobaculia bacterium | reverse complement strand
AGCAGCTGGCGCAGCAGCCGCTCGCGCCCGCCGCCGAGCGCGGTGCGCACCGCCAGCTCACGGCGGCGGGTGAGCGCGCGGGTGATCAGCAGGCTCGCCAGGTTGGTGCAGGCGATCAGCAGCATGCAGAGGGCGGCCCCGCAGAGCGCCCCCAGCAGCAGCCGCGACTGGCGCGGGACCTCGCCGCGCAGGTCGAGGAGGAGGGCGCGGATGCGGGTGTCGTCCACGTAGCTGCGGGCGAGCTGCGTGGTGACGCCGCGCATGTCGGCCTGCGCCTGCGCGAACGAGACGCCGGGCCGCAGCCTGGCGACCACCTGCGTGTAGGTGTCGCTGCGCTCCACGAAGTCATCGGGGCCGAAGCGGTTGGCTGTCCACAGCTGCGCTTCGGCGGTGGGGAAGCTGAAGTCGGCGGGCATCACCCCGATCACCTCGTAGGGCTCGTCGTCGAGCAGCACCTTCCGCCCGAGGACGCCTGGGTCGCCGCCGAAGCGGGTTTGCCACAGCCGGTGGGCAAGCAGTACCGTGCCGGAGGCGCCGTGCGCGTCGTCGGCGGCGGTGAAGCCCCGTCCCAGCGCCGGGGCGCGCCCCAGCAGCGGCAGCAGGTTGGCGCTCACCACCGCGCCGTCGAGGCGTTGCGGCTCGCCGGCGCCGACCAGGTTCGCCGACCGCAGGTGCAGGTTGGCCATCGCCGCGAACGAGCGGCTGAGGCGGCTCCAGTCGCGGAAGTGGACGGGCGAGACCTCGTTGCGCCCGCCCTCCTCGGCGTCGGTCTCCCACAGCTTGACCAGGCGGTCGGGGTCGCGAAAGGGGAGTGGCCGCAGCAGCACGTGGTTGGCCACCGAGAAGGTAGCGGTGGTGGCGGCGACGCCGAAGGCGGCGAGCAGCACGGCGGTGGCGGTGAATCCCGGCGAGCGGGCGAGGGTGCGGGCGGTGAAGCGGAGGTCCTGGCGCAGCACGTCGACGTGCGCCCGCGTCGCGTTGTGGACGACGTCGAGGGCGGCGTCGAGCCAGAGGAGGGCGTTCGCCAGCCCGCCCCGCGTCCCGGCGCGGCGGGCGGCGAAGTCGGCCGACATCTCGGCGCCGTATTCGACCCGGAAGGAGGCGGGAAAGAGCCAGAGCAGGGTGCGATAGGCGTCTGTCGCGGTGGGAACGCGCATCAGGCCCTCCCCGGCGCGAAGCCGACGGCCCGCGCCATCTTCACCAGCCGCGCCAGCCGCTGCGCCTCGGCGCGCGCCGCCGCTGCACCGAAGGGGGTGAGGCGGTAGTAGCGCCGGCGCTCGTCGTCGAGCTCGGGGGCGGGGCGCTCGGCGGCCTCCACCAGCAGCCCCTGCTCGAGTAGGCGCTGGATCGAGCGATAGAGCGTGCCGGGGGAGAGCCGGAGCTCGCCGCCCGTTCGCGCCTCCACCTCCTGGATGATGCCGTAGCCGTGGCGGTCGGCGTCGGCGAGGGCGAGAAGGATGTGGAAGGTGGCGGGAGGGAGGGGGAGCAGCGATTCAGGGTCGGTGGTCTGGGCCATGTGTCGATTATATCCATGGTGGATATATCGTCAATGGGTATATCCGCGGCCTCTGAGACAGAAGATCCCTGCGCCGGGTCCGCTCCTAGTCCCCCTCCCAGTCGAAGAAGTAGTCCTTGTTCGACAGCAGCTCGTCGCGCGCCGGTGCCGCCGCCGGCGCGTTCGCCGCCGCCTCTGGTCGCTCGCCGTGGATCAGCCGCAGCTGCGCCTCGAGCGTCTCGGTCTCGTCGCGCCAGTACTCGGGGGTGCCGAAGTGGGGCCAGCCGGCGCGGAAGGCGGGGTCGTGCCAGCGGCGGGCCAACCAGCCGGCGTAGCGCACCAGCCGCAGGCCGCGCAACGGCTCGACCAGCCGCAGCGTCGCCGCGTCGAAGGCGCGAAAGCGCTCGTAGCCGGCGAGGAAGGCGTCACGGCGCCGCAGGCTGTCGGGGTCGCGGCCAGGGAGCGCCAGCCAGACGTCCTGCACCGGCGGGCCGCTCGCCATGTCGTCGAAGTCGAGAAGGCGCAGCTGTCCGTCGCGCAGCAGGACGTTGCCGAGGTGGAGGTCGGCGTGAATGCGCTGGTAGTCCACTCCCGCGGCCAGCGCGTCGTGGGCGGCGGCGATCCCCTCGGCGGCCTCGACGTAGCGCCGCTCGAAGGCCTCGGGCAGCGTACGGTGGCGCCGTAGCCAGGCCAGCTGGAGGTGGACGTAGCGGGCCGAGTCGAGGCGCGGCCGATGCAGCAACGGCTGCCGCGCGCTCACCTCGTGTAGCCGGCCGACCAGCATGCCGAGGCGCTCCGCCAGCGCGTCGTCGAGCTCGTCGGGGGCGCGGCCGCCGCTGCGGTCCCACAGGGCGTACCAGATGCCATCGATGCGCCGCCGCGTCGAGCCGTCGGCGAAGGCGCGCAGCGGCGGCACCGGCACCTCGGCCTCGGCGAGCTCGCGCAGCAGGGCGTGCTCCTCGCCGATCTGCTCGCCGCTCCAGCGCCCGGGGCGGTAGAACTTCGCCACCAGGCGCGAGCGGTCGGTGAGCTCCACCTCGTAGACGCGGTTCTCGAACGAGTTGAGCGGATAGCAGAGGCCGGTGGTGGTGAGCCCGGCAGCCTCGACGGCGGCGAGGACGCGATCGGGAGTGAGCGCGAGGAAGAGACCGGTGGGGTCCTCGTGCAGTGGTTCACGCTCCTCGTCGCGCACGAAAGTGAGCATAGACGTCACGAAGCTATTGGCAAATTCCAAACTCTCCCGCACAATATGAATCGACGGCTCGGCGCAGTACTGACGAGGGGAGTGTGGGAGTCGTGGGGGTGCCCTCGTAAAAACGTCCCGAGGAGGAGAGTGATGGCAGCAAAGAAGGGAAGGAAGGCGGGCAAGAAGTCGGCAGCGAAGAAGTCGCGCGCGACGGCGAAGCGCGGCGGCGCCAAGAAGGCGGCGCGCAAAGGTGGCGCCAAGAAGGGCGGCGCCAAGAAGCGCAAGACCGCCAAGAAGTCGGCGGCGCGCAAGCGCGGTGGCGCCAAGAAGCGCTCATCTGCCAAGAAGGGCGCGAAGAAGGCGAGGAAGGCAGGCGGCGCCAAGAAGGGCGCCGCCAAGAAGGCTGCCAAGCCCCGCCGGCGCAAGGCAGCGGCGCGCAAGCCCGCTCCGGCGCCCGCCCCCGCACCGGCCATGCCGAGCGGCGGTGGCGAGGGCGGTGGCGGCATGATGCCCTCTGGCATGTAGCCGCGCCGGGACCGCGCAGGTCCACCACGGCGTCGCGTGGCCCAACGGCCGCGCGGCGCCGTCGTCTTTCTGGCTGGATGCTGGCGCGAAGGGCGGGTGTCGCCCTACGCGTCCGCACTGGTTTCGATGCCGAGCTGGCGGCGTACCTCGGCCTCGAGGTCGCGCGGCGGGCAGGGCTTGGTGACCACGGCGTCGCAGCCCGCCTCCACGGCTCTCTCGCGAGCGCTGGAGAGCGCATGGGCGGTGAGCGCGATGATGGGGATGTGACGGGTGCCCTCGTCGGCCTTGAGGCGCCGGCTCGCCTCCCAGCCGTCGAGCCGGGGAAGCGACAGATCCATGAGGATGACGTCGGGACGCAGCTCGCGCGTCTTGTCGAGCGCGTCGATGCCGTCCTCGGCGGTCGCCACCCGGTAGCCGCGAAAGGCGAGGTATTCGGCGCAGCTCTCGCGGCCTTCGGCGTAGTCGTCGACGATCAGCACCAGGGGGGCGTTGCTTGCGTCCATCGGGCTCCAGGGGGCGGTCGAACCGCCCCACGACATCCCTAGCAAGACCCGCTCCAACCGCCGCCCCGGTCGGGCCGGATGCGCCGCGGGAGCTCTTCGCCGTGCTGCCGCGCGGCGTCGAGGACCTGGCGCGCGAGGAGCTGCTGGCGCTCGG
>DASYUP010000717.1:0-5989 GCA_036001185.1 Thermoanaerobaculia bacterium | reverse complement strand
GCGCGACAACTGCCGCAAGGCGCGCTCGACGGCGTCGCCCACCCGCCGGGCGATCTCCTCGCGGTCGGTGTGGGCGCCGCCCGGCGGCTCCTCGACGATCTCGTCGACCACGCCGAGGTCGAGCAGGTCGGGGGCGGTGATCTTCATCGCCTCGGCGGCCTCGGCCTTCTTCTCCTGGTCCTTCCAGAGGATGGCAGCACACCCCTCCGGCGAGATCACCGAATAGATGGCGTACTGCAGGATGAAGACGCGATCGCCGATGCCGAGGGCGAGGGCGCCACCGCTGCCCCCCTCGCCGGTGATGGTGACGACGATGGGCACCCGCAGCGTCGCCATCTCCTCGAGGTTGCGGGCGATCGCCTCCGCCTGGCCGCGCTCCTCGGCGCCGATGCCGGGGTAGGCGCCGGGAGTGTCGATGAACGACAGGACCGGGAGGTTGAAGCGCTCGGCAAGGTGCATCAAGCGCAGGGCCTTGCGATAGCCCTCGGGGCGGGGTTGGCCGAAGTTGCGGTGGATGCGCTGGCGAGTGTCGCGCCCCTTCTGGTGGCCGACGACGGCCACGTGGCGGCCGCGGAAGGTGGCAAAGCCGGCGACGATCGCCGGGTCGTCGCCGAAGGCGCGGTCGCCGTGCACCTCCACCCACTCCTCCATCAGCAGCTCGACGTAGTCGAGGGTGTAGGGGCGGTCGAAGTGGCGGGCGACGAGCGTCTTCTGCCAGCGATTGAGGCTCTTGTAGACCTCGTCGGTCTCCTTGCGCAGGCGCGAGCGGAGCCGATCGATCTCCTTGTCCACCCCCGGCCTGGCAGGGTAGCTTTCCAGCTCCTGGATCTGGCGCCTCAGCTCGACGAGCGGCTCCTCGAAGTTGGCGTCGGTCGTCGCCATGGTGGCCGGCCACGCTACCACGCCCGCCAGCCCCCTCCGGCGCGGACCGCTGCTAGAATCCGCCCCCCGCGATGGCCAAACGTAAGCGACGCGAGCCGCGGGCCGGCGAGCAATCGCCGGCCGGGGTCGACACTCCCCCGCCGCGGCGACGAAGCGGGCTGCGTTCGGAGGCGCGCTTCCTCATCACCTTCGCGCTGGTGCTCGCCGGCAGCTTCGCGCTGCTCGCTTGGCGGCCGGTCAACGATGGCCTCGTCGAGCCCTTCACCGGCCTGGTGGCGCGGGCCAGCGGCGTGGCGCTGCGCGGGCTCGGCCAGGAGGTCGTTCGCAGCGGCACCGTGCTGCGCACCGCCCGCTTCGGCGTCAACATCCGCAATGGCTGCAACGGCGTCGAGGCGATGGTGATCCTGCTCGCCGCGATCGTCGCCTTCCCCGCCCACTGGCGCGCGCGGCTCCTGGGCCTGGCGATCGGCGGCCTGGCAATCCAGGCCGTCAACCTGCTGCGGGTGGTGGCGCTCTTTCTCACCGGCGCCTACCTGCCACGATTCTTCGACGCCGCTCACACGGTGGTCTGGCAGAGCCTGGTGATCCTCTCCGCCGTGCTCATCTGGATTCTCTGGGCGCGGCGGGTGGCGCCGCGGCCGGCCGTCGCGGCGTGAGCGTGCGCCGCCGGCCGGCGCCGAGTTCGCGTGAGCGGCAACGCACGTCGAGCGCTGGCGGTACCTGGGCGCTGCGGTTGACCCGCAACGTGATGCTCGCCGGCATCGCCGCCGCGGTGGTGTGGATGCTCGTCACGCCGTTCTACAACCTCTTCCTCACCAAGGCCGCCGAGCGGCTCACCCGCCTCGGCGAGCGGCCGCCGGTGACGCGCATCGAGCTGTCGCACGGGCAGGATGGTCTGATCAGCCGCGCCGACAGCCGGGTACGCGGCCTCCCCTACGCGGTGCGGGTGACCGACATCCACTTCCCGCTGGTGCTGCTGTTCGCCCTCTTCCTCGGGACGCCCGACGTCGATCGGCGCGAACGCCTGGAGGCCCTGGGTTACGCTCTGCTCATCACCGTCTGTTTCGACGTCGTCGACCTCTTCTTCTGGGTGAAGTTCGTCTATGCCACTCAGCTCGGGTCGTGGAGCCTCCGCCACTACGGTCCCCTGGCTCGCAACTTCTGGGGCCTCGGCAAGCACCTCCTCGACCTGCCGGTCAAGCTCGCGCTCCCCTTCGCCCTCTGGGCAGCCTTCTACCTCCGCCGCCTGACCGGCGAGCCGGCGGTGGAGCCCGCCTAGGCTTCTCCGCTCCCACCCACCCACGGGCGGGTACGGTCGCCGTGGCTGCCCGGCCCTTGGTACCCTAGGAGTTAGCCGGCGGTACCGCGATATCTTGGGTGCCACCCTCGCTCTCCCCCAATCCGTTGTGGCTTTTCGGGGACCCTCTGCTATGCTGCCGGAAGGCCAAAAACGGAGCACCATGCTGAAGCTGCGCCGCCTAGAAATCTCCGGCTTCAAGTCCTTCGTCGACCCCGTCAGCCTCGATTTCGCCGCCGGGGTGACCGCCATCGTCGGCCCCAACGGCTGCGGCAAGAGCAACCTCTCCGACGCCATCTCCTGGGTGCTCGGCGAGCAGAGCGCCAAGACCCTGCGCTCGGGGACGATGGAGGACGTCATCTTCAACGGCTCGGAGCGACGCCGGCCGCTCGGCCTGGCCGACGTGACGCTGACACTCGAGACCGACCCCGCGTTCGAGGGCGCCCAGGAGGGGCAGCTCACCATCAGCCGGCGCGTCTTCCGCGGCGGCGAGGGGCAGTACCGGATGAACGGCAAGCGGGTCACCTTGAAGGAGATCCGCGACCTGCTCATGGGCACCGGCCTGGGCATCCGCACCTACTCGATCATCGAGCAGGGCAAGATCGGGCTCATTCTCTCCGGCAAGCCGCAGGAGCGCCGCCGGCTGCTCGAGGAGGCGGCGGGGGTGACGCGCTACCGCGAACGCCGCCGTATCGCCGAGGTCAAGCTCGAGGAGGCCACCGCCAACCTGCTGCGTCTCGACGACGTGCTGGCCGAGGTCGATCGCGCGGTGCGCGGGCTCAAGCGTCAGGCCGCCTCGGCGCGCCGCTACCAGGTCCTCGAGGCCGAGCACCGCGAGCTGCTGGGCCGCGTGCTGGTGGGCCGCTGGGCGGCGCTCGTGGGGCGCGAGCGCACGCTCGCCGCCGAGCTCGCCGAGCGCACGGCGCGCCAGGCCGAGCTGGTCGCCGGCCTGCACCAGCGCGAGGCCGGGCTGGCCGCCGGCCGCCAGCGTGCCGACGCGCTGGCCGCCGAGCTGGGCGAGCTGCACCGGCGTGACGCCGAGGTGGGAGCGCGCATCGAGGGGCGTCAGGCGTTCCTCAGCGGCGCCCGCGAAAACCTGCAGCAGGTCGCCGAGCGGCTCGCCTCCGGCGCCAGCATCGCCGCCGAGCGCGGCGACGAGCTCGGGCGCAAGCGCGAGGCCCGCGAGCAGCTGACGGTGCGCAGCGGCGCCCTCGAGGGCGAGCTCGCCGCCGCCCGCGGCGCCGTCGAGGGTGACGAGACGTCGCTCTCCGCACGGATGCGCCATCACCAGGAGGTCGAGACGCAGGTCGAGCGGCTGCGCCAGGAGCTGCTCGCCTCGCTCGGCGGCCTCGAGGCGCTGCGCGCCGACCTGCACGGCCGCCAACTCGACCTCGAGCGTGCCACCCTGCGCCGCACGCACCTCGACGAGGAGACGGGCGAGCACGCGCACGAGCTGCGCGAGGGGCGTGAGGTGTTCGAGCTCGCCTCGTCGCACGTCGGTGAGCTCGCCCGCGCGCTGGGCGCCGCCGAGCAGCAGCGTGTGGCGGCGCGGCAGGCGCTCACCACCGCCCTCGGCCGCGAGAGCGAGCTCACCCATCATCGCCAGCAGGCCGAGGATCGGGTGCGTGCCGTCGAGCAGCGCCTCGAGGTGTTGCACCAACTGGAAGAGGCGCACCAGAGCGGCCGCCAGGCGCTGCTCGCGGCGCTCGGCGACGCCGGCCTCGAGCGGCCCGAGCTGCTGGTCGAGCAGCTGCAGGCTCCCGATGGGTGGGAGCGCGCCCTCGACTTCTACTTCGCCACGCTCGCCGACGCCGTGGTGGTGCCGGCCGGCGTCGATCCGCTGGCGATCGCCGCGGCCCTGCGCCACACCCGGGACGGCGGCGCCAAGACCGCCGCCGTCCTGGTGACGCCGCTCGCCGACGGCCCTCCTGCCGTCCCCATCGACGATCCGGCCGTCGCCGGCTCGCTGCGCGAGGCCCTCGGCCTGCCCGCGGCGGTGGCCGCGGCGCTGCCCCCCGCCTTCCTCGTCGACGGCGAGGCCGCCGCCCGCCGCCTCGCCGCCGCGCACCCCGGGGTGGCATTCGTCTGCCGCGAGGGATCGTTCTGGCGCGGCGGCCTGCTCCATCTCGAGGGCGAGCGCCGCCAGCCCGGCGTGCTGGCGCGCCGGCAGGAGCGCACCACCCTCGAGCACCGCCTGCCGCTGGCGCAGGAGGAGGCCGCCGCCGCTGCCGGCGCGCTGGCGCTGGCGCTCGCCGAGCGCACCGAGCGCGCGCAGGTGCTGCAGCACCACGAGGCGGCGCTCGCCGAGCTGCACCGCCAGCTGGCGGTGGCCGAGGCCCGCAAGGAGGACGCCGCCGAGCGCGTGCGCCGCCTGGAGCGGCAGGGCGCGGCGCTGGCCACCGAGGCCGAGCGGCTCGCCGCCGAGGCGGCCGTCCTCGGCGAGCGCATCGCCGAGGCCCGCGGCCGCATGGGGGCGCGCGAGGAGGAGCACCACGCGCTGGAGGCGCGCTTCGACGCCGCCCAGGGCGACCTCGCCGGCGCGCGCAACGAGCGCGAGGAGCTACGCGCCGCCGGCGCCCAGCGCCAGGGCCATCTCAATCTGCTCGAGGAGCGGCGGCGGGCGCACCAGGCCGAAGCGGCCCGCCTGGCGCGCGAGATCCAGCAGGCCGAGGAACAGCTCCAGCGCTGGGCCGAGGAGGAGGCGCAGTTGCTGCGCCGTCGCGAGGAGCTGGGCGCCGCCATCGTCGTCGCCGAGGGCGAGCTGCAAGCGGCGCTCACTGCCCGCGCCGCGTCGCAGGAGGAGGTGCTGGCGGCGCAGGAGCGGCTCGAGCAGCAGCGCGACGCGCTGCGCCTGCTCGACGACGAGGCCCAGGTGCTGCGGCTCGAGCACGAGCAGGTGCGCGGCGAGGCCGAGGCGCATCGCCTGGAGCTCGCCGGCCTCGCCAACGAGGCGCGCCACCTGCGGCAGGCCTTCGCCGAGCAGCTCCATGCCGAGCCGCCCGAGCAGACGGCCGAGGCATCTCCCGAGCTTGCCGCCGAGCTGGAGACCACGCTCGCCAGCCTCGCCGAGCTCGAGCAGCAGCTCGCCGAGCGCCGCGCCGCCCTCGAGCGCATCGGCCCGGTCAATCTGCTCGCCGCCCAGGAGCACGACGAGCAGGAGGAGCGGCAGACCTTCCTGGTCGCCCAGCGCGAGGACGTGGTCACCTCCGTGGCCAGCCTCAAGCAGACCATCCGCGAGATCAACGCCACCTCCAACGAGCGCTTCCGCGCCACCTTCGAGGAGGTCAACAAGCGCTTCGGCGAGGTCTTCCAGTCGCTGTTCGGCGGCGGCGAGGCGGAGATGCGGCTGCTCGACGACGAGGACCTGCTGGAGAGCGGCATCGAGATCGTCGCCCGCCCCCCCGGCAAGCGGCTGCAGAACCTCATGTTGCTCTCCGGCGGCGAGAAGGCGCTCACCGCCATCGCCCTGCTGGTGGCGCTCTTCCACACCAAGGCCTCGCCCTTCTGCATCCTCGACGAGGTCGACGCGCCGCTCGACGATCCCAACACGGTGCGTTTCGTCGAGGTGCTGAAGTCGATGAGCCGCGACACCCAGTTCCTCGTCATCACCCACAACAAGCTGACGATGCACGCGGCTTCGACGCTCTACGGCGTCACCATGCAGGAGCGCGGCGTGTCGAAGGTGGTGGGTGTGTCGCTCGACGAGGTGCAGCCGGCCGAGCAGCTGGCCTTGGCTTAGCGCGAGCGCTGGGGCGGTCCAGGCGCCGCCGCGATCGCACCGATCTGGCGCACCAGCTTGACGAGGCTCAC
>DASYUP010000716.1:0-3714 GCA_036001185.1 Thermoanaerobaculia bacterium | reverse complement strand
GCATGGTCGCCGAGCAGACCGCCGAGATCCGCCAGACGCGCGACGTCGCCCTGCTCACCCTCGCCAAGCTCGCCGAGCTGCGCGACGGCACCACCGGCCAGCACGTCGAGCGCATCGCCGCCTACTGCCGCTGCCTCGCCCGCGTGGTGGCCGAGGGGCCCTACGGGCCGCTCGACGAGGAGTGGATCACCCAGCTCGAGCACTCGAGCCCGCTGCACGACATCGGCAAGCTGGCGATCCCCGACGCTATCCTCCGCAAGCCCGGGCCCCTCGACGCCGCCGAGTGGGCGATCATGCGCACCCACGCGGCGATGGGCGGCGACACCCTGCTCAGCGTGCAGAGCCGCCACCAGGGCTCGGACTTCCTACGCATGGCGGTGGAGATCGCCTACCATCACCACGAGCGCTGGGATGGCCGCGGCTACCCGGCCGGGCTCGCCGGCGCCGACATCCCGCTGTCGGCCCGCATCGTCACCCTGGTCGACGCCTACGACGCGATCACCAGCGCCCGCCCCTACAAGCCGCCGTTCGCTCACGGCGAGGCGCGCCGACTCATCGTCGCCGACCGCGGCGGCCACTTCGATCCGCTGCTGGTCGACGCCTTCCTGGCGGTCGAGGAGGAGATCCGCCAGATCCAGCGCCGCGGCGCCGACACGCCATCGCCGGCATAGCCTGTCGCGACGCGTTTCGAATCCTCCAGCGGTTCGATCTCGACGATCCCGTGAAGTACAGCCAGGACCAGCTGCTGTCGCTCGGGCACTGACCCGGGCACTGACCCGGGCAGTGACCTGGCCGGCGCCGCGCCGGCGGCGACCTGGCCTGCCGCGCCGATTCGTTAGGGCGCGGCGGCGCCCCAGGCGGCGGTCGAGCCGAGCTCGAAGCCGGAGCGGAAGACCTCCGTCGCCTTCCACCACTGCAGCAGGTGGCGCAGCGCCTCCGGCGAGTTGACCGGCGGCAGCTGCCCGTCCTGGCCGCGCGAGCTGATGCCGTGGCAGGAGGCACAGACGCGCACCTCGCCGGGCTTGAAGGTCAGCCAGTAGCGCTCGCGCACCACCGGCTTGCCGGTGCCATCGGTGAGCTGCCAGGCCATCGCCCGGTGCGCTGGCACCATCGCCGCCATCGAGCCGTCGAGGCCGATCTTGGTGCTGCCCGCCGGCGCGCCGGCCCCGGGCGGCGGGTTCTTGGCGCGCGGATCGTGCATCACCTGGGCGAGCACCCGCTTGCCCTGCCGCGGGCTGGCCGTGCCGCCGAGGCCGCGGATCTGGTCGCCCTGGAAGAGCTGCAGGTACTCGACGTCGTAGACCCTCCCCGGCACGCCGATGGTGGAGGCGCCGCCGGTCACCGCCAGGTTGAAGGGCTGCTGGCGGTCGTCGCCGTCGCGCGTCGTGACGTTGCGGCTGACGATCAGCGACAGGTCGTTGTCGGCCAGTCGCTGCTGGAACCGCGCCAGGTCGACCTGCTCGGCGGCGAACACCGACGCCTCGATCGCCGGCACCGTGCCGACCGTCGACGGCGGCACCGCGTGCGGCCGCACCTCCACCGGGTCGAGCTCCCAGAGGGTGACGTTCGTGTAGTCGACGCGCACGTCGGGGTCCCAGAACCACAGCGTCTTGGTGATCCCCGGCGTCAGCGTGGCGCCGTACTTCTGGAACCCGGCGCAGGGCGCGACGGTGGGGACCAGGTCGCGCAGCCGGAACTTGTAGCGCGAGCCAGGGGCCGCTCGGCTGCCGGTCTGCGCGTCCAGCCGCGTCTCAGGCACTCCCGGGCTCACCTCGCCGGCATGCACGACGACGAGCGTGCTGTCGGAAAGCGGCAGCGGCTCGCGGTAGAGCCCCGAGTGGCACTGGGCAGGGGCGGCCGGTGGCTGCGTGAAGCTGGCGGTGCTGGGATGGGTGATCTCGGTGACCGGCATGTCGTCGGGTGCCCGCGTCGGCTCGCCGGGCAGCCACACCACCTCGCCGGCGGCGTGGGTGTAGAACTCCGGGGCGTCGACCCCGTAGTAGCGGCCCGCCACCGTGGGGCTCTCGCGGATCTGCAGCAGGTTATTGATCGACACCGGGTTGACGCGACCGCAGGCGTTGCCGCCGCAGATGAACTCGTCGAGGTTGCCGTCGTCGTTGAAGCTGCGGTTGAAGTAGCTGTGCAGGTCGTGGCGCCCGACGTGGTTGAGCGTCTCCTGCTCGCTGCCATCCTGGTTCATCATCCAGGGGAAGAAGTGGTTGAAGGAATGCCCCTCCTCGTAGGGCTGCAGCAGGTCGGGGCGTGAGGTGCGCGGCTCGGGGAACACCTCCGCGCGCGTCGCCAGCGGCACGGCGCCCGGCGCCTCGGCCGACCAGTTGAAGGTGCCGTAGGGATCGTCGTTGGGGTCGAGGGCGTCGGTGTCGGCCTGCTGGTCGCGCTGCAGGTGGTCCCAGCGGGTGAAGATGACCCGCCCGAAGCTGTCGACGGTGGGCTTGAAGTCTCCCGACGGCGCATGGTCGAGCAGCTCCAGCCGGCCGCTCGTGCGGTCGAGGGCCCAGAGGCCGGAGACCGTCGGCGCCTCCTCGTATTCGTCGAGCTGCGGGTAGAGGTAGGCGCCGCCGCCGCGCGGCCGGTCGGAGGTGAAGAGGATGCGCCCGTCCGAGAGGTAGGCCGGGCTGACGTTGTTGGCGTTGGCCGGCTGGTTGGCGATGCGGGTGATGACCGGCGTGTCGGTGGGGCCGAGGCCGGTCACCTCGTAGAGCTGCCAGAAGTAGGTGGCGACCTCGTACCGCTGCGTCGGCGCCCCCACCACCATGCTGAACAGGGCCTTCGTCCCCGTCCAGTCAACGGCCGGCTCGCGCACACCGATGGCGGTCGCGCCCTGGAAGCCGCTCGCCACGCCGTAGCCGGCGAGCTGGGTGAGGTTGCGCAGGGTGCCGTTGGGATAGAGGATCCAAAGGTCGCCACCGCGCCCGGTCGACTCCATGTCCGGCTGGTGGTTGCCGAACACCGAAGCCACCGCCGTGAAGTCGCCGGGAATCGGCACCTGGGTGACGAAGAGGATGGGATAGGGCCCCGCCAGGCCCGGCGCCGCCAGAGCGACGGCGAGGATCCAGGCGCAGCCGGCGGCGCGGAGCAACGAACGCTTTCGAGCTGACATCGACTCCCCCGTGACAACGCAGTGCGAGGCGGTGGCTGCGCATGTTACGGCGCAGGGAGGGTCGTCCCCTATGGCCGCCGTCACAGCGTCCGAGGGACGCTTTGCACAAGTTGAGGGGGGGGAACCCCTAGAAGGCGCGCTCGAAGCTGTCGCGAGCCGCTTCGTAGAGGTCGCCGAGGTCGGCGCCGTCGACGTAGAGGTGGTTGACCAGCACGCCGACCGGTACTTGCACCCGTCCACCTTCCTCGCGAAAGCGGCCGAACGCCGTCTCCGGCTGCCCGGCGGTCGGATCGGGTAGCGCCACATGCGCGAAGCTGGTGAACGGGACCCGCGGCAGCGCCGTGTAGTAGGCGAAGTCGGGCTCCCCTCCGCCGCTGAGGTCAACGCGCGTCGAGAGGTCGGCCATGGCGGCGCGGGCGGCGGCGAGGAAGCGCTGGGGGTCGGTGTCCCAGTCCAGATTGACGAAGCTGAAGGTGCGCCCCGGCGCCGGCACCGTCATGCCGACGCGCAGCGAATCGTGGAGGACCACCTCGTCGCCGGCGAGACGGGTGCGAAAGGCGTCGATCGGCAGCAGCGCCCGGTGGTAGCTCCAC
>DASYUP010000715.1:0-3531 GCA_036001185.1 Thermoanaerobaculia bacterium | reverse complement strand
GCCCTGTGGGAGCGCCGCTGGCACGCCGCCGCCGCCGGCTGGCTGCTCTTCGCTGTCGCCACCGGCGCGCTGGTGGCGCCGTACCAGTTCCGCGCCTTTCGCAACCTGCTGCCGCTGGTGCCGCTCGCCTGCGCGCTGGTGGCGCTGCTCTACGCACGGATGCGCGCGGCCGTGACGCGCCCCCGCTGGGTCGACGCCGGGATGCTGGTCCTCCCCGTAGTGCTCTTCGCTTCTGCGGTCGCGGACTACGATCGTCATGAGCTGTCGCTTGTCGACTCGCGCGAGCGGGCGGCCGCCTTCGTCGGCGCACACCTGGCGCCTGGGCAACGGATCCTGGTGCAGCGGGAGCTGGCCTTCGTGCCAACCCGCCTCGCCGGGCTAGGCGCCGGCGCGGTGGAGCTAGCACCCAAGGAGGCGATCGGCGAGCGAGCCCGCAGCGGCGACTTCGCCTGGATCCTGCTCGGCGAGCCGCGCGCCGAGGCGGAGGTGAGGGCGCCGCTGCGCGCCTGGCTGCGCGCCCACGTGTCGCGCCGCCATCACCTGGTGGCGCGGTTCGGGCGTTACCCCACCGACTTTGCCCCCGGCAACTTCAAGGGCAACGGCCAGCTGGTGCTCGTGCTGCGCCGCGCCGGCGAGCTGAGGAAGGAGACCGCGGCCGCCACCGCCGGCGAAAGATGAAAGTGGCCGCGGCGGGTGCCGCGGCCACTGCGATCACGGGTCGATGAGCGGCGCCGGCGGGACGCCGCTCCCGGCGCTCACTTCGGAACGAGGTGAATCGACAGGTTGCCGTAGACCCAGCCGAGGGACGGCATCTCGGGCGCGTGCTGGTTGGTGTAGTTGCCGAATTCGCCAACGATGGCCAGCCCGAGCAGCCCGCCGGTGCCGTACGGCTTGACGACGAGAGCCTGCCCGTTGCCGGGCTTGATGTCACCGCTGACGTTGGCGACTTCCTGGCCGCCGGTCTGCAGCCGCAGCGTCGCTCGCTTGTTGGCGGCGTCGAAGATGTAGGTGGGGTGGTAGAGAACGCCCTTCTGCAGCTCGTAGCCGCTCTTGGCATTGGTGCTCGAGCCCTTCGGCATGCCGTAGTTCTGCATCCACTTGACCGCCGACTTGTTGGGGCCGAGGCCGTTGACGTTGCCGATCACGCCGCTGCGGTAGCGCTCGCCGAAGAAGTAGCCGAGGTTGTGCACGCCGGCGGGGTTCTTCGAGCTCCACGGTCCGATCGTCACGTCCCACTCGAAGACGGCCCGGCCGACTTTCAGCTCACCTGGCGCTCTGATGCAGATGATGCCCTTGGGGTTGGCTCCGGTGGCCTGATGGAACACCCCGGTCACCAGCGCCGTGTAGCTGCCGTCGGTCTGCGGGCTGAGGGTCACCCACTTCTGGCACGTGCCGTTGGGGCCGACGCCCTTGGCGGTGATGACGTGAGTGCCGCCACCGGTGGTGGCCACTGCCAGCGGGTAGAAGTCCCGGTTGCAGGTGACCTGCGCCGAGGCCGGCTTGCTGCCGGTCCAGGCGGCGGCGTCCTCGCGCGCCACCGACTTGGCGGGCACCTCGAAGGGGATGCGCGCCAGCTCGCGGTTGTCGCCGGCGAACAGCTTGGCCTCGCAGGAAGCGGCCTTGTCGGCAAGGTTGGCGGCGCCGACCAGCAGCCGGTCGTAGTCGACGCCGGCGAAGGTGTCGAGGGCCGGCGCGGCACCCGCGTGGTAGAGGTCGTGGGGGCCGATCACCGGCACCTCGCTGACCTCGGTGGCGCCACCGTCGGCGACCCAGGCGGAAACCGCGTTCTCGTCGGCGTCGATCTCGATGAGGCCGACGGCGCCGGGCGCCGCCAGCTTGTCGAGCATCTGGCCGCCACGCTGCACGGCGAAGGTGCGGGCCTCGCCTGCCTCGCCGTCGCCCAGGAAGCGGGCCGCGACCGGCCGCGTCGCGCTAGCCGACATGTTGGTGACCCAGACCTCGGTGGGGAGCGCCCGACCGTCCGGGCCGGTCGCGCCGAGGACCGGCACGTAGAGCCTGGCGGCGGTGGCGGGAGCGATCCCCGCGACGGCGAGGAGCGCTGCGCAGACGAACATCCTTCTCATCGTGTGACGACCTCCGTGCTGTGGGTTACTGCTCGTCGTGTCGACGGATATCGATAGAGGCCGGCTCCCGAATGGAGCCGACCCGAGCGGCGCGCAAAGAGCGGCTGACAGCGGCGATGCATGCTCGTCTGGGGCGTTCCGGGACAGACACTATGGTAAGGGCAGAGCCCCGAGGATGCAAGGACTTGCGAGGACGATCGCCAGCTGCGGCCGGCTGTCGTGCCGCCGGCGCGGCCTCAGACCGGCGTCGCCCTGGCGTCCGGCGGGCTCGCCGCGACCGCCGCGGCAGCCGTCCAGCGCAGCGCGCCGTCGAGGCTGCCCGCCGCCTGCAGCTCGCGGATGCGCAGCAGCCGCACGTAGCGGGCGCCGCGGAACTGCTCCTCGGTGAGGCCGGCCTGGCGATAGGCGGCGGCGAGCTGCGCGGCGCCGCTGCGGGCGTCCCAGCGCGGTTGCCACTGCGGCAGCTGGCGCACGATCTTGCTGCAGTCGACGCGGTAGCAGCGCTTGTCGGGGCCGGCGCCCTCGGCGTAGGTGATGCGGCAACCGGGCACGGTGTCGGCGACGATGTCGGCGAGCTCGCGAATGCGGTAGTTCTCGCTGGTGCGGCCGACGTTGAAGGCGTGGTCGTGGATGGCCTCGCGCGGCGCCGCGAGCACCGCCACGAAGGCGCGGGCGATGTCCTCGACGTGCACCAGCGGCCGCCAGGGAGTGCCGTCGCTCTGCAGGTGGATCCTGCCGGCAGTGATTGCCCAGCCGACCAGGTTGTTGAGCACCAGGTCGACGCGCAGGCGCGGCGAGACACCGTAGGCCGTGGCATTGCGCAGGTAGGTGGGCGAGAAGCCGTCGCCGGCGAGCGCCGCCAGCTGCTGCTCGACCCGCACCTTGGAGACGCCGTACGGGGTCACCGGGTTGAAGGCGGCGCCCTCGTCGAGGAAGTCGTCGCCGGCGGCGCCGTAGGTGCTGCACGACGACGAAAAGACGAAGCGCTCGACGCCGGCGGCCTTGGCGAGCGCCGCCAGCTTCACGCTGGCGGCATCGTTGATGTCGTAGGTGAGGCTGGCGTCGAGGTCGCCGAGCGGATCGTTGGAGAGCCCTGCGAGGTGGAGCACGGCGCCGAAGCCGACGAGGTCACCGGCGCCGAGCTCGCGCAGGTCGCGCCGCAGCGAGGGGACTTCGACCAGGGTCTGGCCGGGCAGCGTGCAGGCGGCAAAGAAGTCGCTGTCGAGCCCGACCACCTCATGCCCCTCGGCGAGCAGGAGCGGCACCAGCAAGCTGCCGATATAGCCATGATGACCGGTGACCAGGACGCGCATCGGGCGGGGAGGATAGCAGGGTCGCTGCGGGACAGCGGAGAGCGGTGGCAGGGTGGGGACGCGGGCGGAGGCGGAGGCGGAGGGTGGTCGGCGGCGGCGTCTGCGGTCGGGGCCGGGGGCCGCTGCGGCGGGAC
>DASYUP010000714.1:0-15487 GCA_036001185.1 Thermoanaerobaculia bacterium | reverse complement strand
ATGGCGTCTGCCGCCGTGTCAGGGGCATAGAAGTGCGCGAAGTAGTCCGCGGGCGGTGGTGGGGCCTCGCGCTCCGAGGCGTCGCCGGTCTCCGTCTCCAGGCGCGAGGCCAGGAGCACGCCGGCGCTGGCGGCGAGAGCGAGCGCCGTGGCGATTCTTCCAACGCGGTTGGCAAGATGGGCACGAGGCATGGAGGTCTCCCTTCCCTCCCAGATTCGCAAAACGGCGAATATCCAGGCCGCGCCCCGCGGCGCCGGCGCGATCACCGCTTGATCCGCGCCCCCTGCTCCTCGGTGCCGAGGATCCAGCCGACGATCTTGCCCGGCTGCATCGGCCGCCCCTCGTGCCAGAAGCGGCGATCGCGCAGGAAGCGGCTCGAGCTCTCGCCCTCGGGGATGGCCTCGATCTCCGCGTGGATGCGGCGGAAGCGCTCCACCCAGCGGGCGCAGTTGGCGAGGCGCAGGTCGACCCAGCCGTCGGCCACCCACGCCTCCAGCCGCTCCGGGGTCACCGGCACGCGGTCGGCGTCGGCAGGAACGATGACCCGCGGACCGCGGATCAGCTCGCCGGAGTCGAGGAGGATGGGGATGCCCACCGCCACCACCCGGTTGGCCACCTCGGGCTGCGTGCGCACCAGGCGGTCGAGGGCGTCGCGCACCTGCTCGGCGGTGGCCTCGCGGGCCGCCTGCATGGTGCCGAAGGCGAGGCGGAGCAGGTGGGCCTCGAAGAGCAGCTTGGAGTTGCGCGGCGGCCCCAGCATCTCGAAGGCGACGCTCTCCTGGCCGGGGTGCTCGGCCTCGAGCTCGACCATCCGCTCGAGCGCCCAGTGGCGCAGCAGCCCGGCGCGGTAGGTGGGGCCGAGCACGGCGTTGTCGAGCGCGTTGATGACGTCGTGGCCGGTGTTGCCCCCCTCGATCTCGAAGCAGAGGTACTGGGCGATCTCCTCCGGCGTGACGAACTCCATCTGCTCGGCGGTGGTGAGCAGGGCGAACTCCTCGAGGCTGAAGATGCCGTTCTCGCCGGTGTCGATGAACACCGTCGAGAGCGGCTCGTCGCGCAGCCTGGCGGCCGCCGGGTCGGAGGTCGAGAGGCTCTCGCCGAGCGCCTGCGGCGCGGCGTCGACGAGGTGGATCACTTCCCCCCGACGGGCGATGGGGCCGTGGCCGATGCGCTTCCAGGCGATCGCCGCCGCCGGCTTGATCTCCTTGGTGATCGGCGCCCCGGGCGTGCGCGCCATGAGGAAGAGCAGCATCGACTGGGCGCCGGCGAGGGCGCTCTTCGACAACAGCACGCGGCTGGGGCGTTCCTCCGAGTGGGTGTAGGGGATGTTGAGCCCCATGCCGCCGGTGCCCGAGGTGCCCACCTTGACGTAGGTGCGGGTGCCGGCCTCCTGCATGCCGCGGTAGAGCACCTGGATGTGGCGGATGAGGCGCGGCATGTAGAGCGCCTCGAGCAGCCCCTCGGCGGCCTCGTCCGAGACCGGCCGCGCGCCGAGCTCGACGAAGACGCGATCGGCGGCGCGGTAGATGTCGCGGTAGGCGATGCCGGTCGAGGTGTTGACGCAATCGACCACCACCTCGGCACGCGAGCTGGTGAGCACGCGGTAGAGCAGGAAGCGCGGCAGCTGGTCGTCGGCGAGGGCGCCGATCTGGGCGGCGATCGCCGCTCGCCGGTCGCCGCCGTCGGCGAGGCCGAAGAGGTCGCCGGAGGAGACGGCGAGCGCGGTGCCGGCCGCCTGCGCCTCGGCGAGCAGCTCGCCACGCGCCTGCTCGGCCTCGCTCGCCCGCAGGCTGTGGATCTGGATCTCGCGCGGCCGGCGCTTGAGCATCTCGCGGCAGACGGCCATGCCGACCAGGCCGTAACCGCCGAGGACGAGGATCTTCTTGCCGCTGAGGTTCACCCGTTCTCCCTGCTGCTGGCGCCTCGTCGGCGGGCTGTTAGGATTCCACACCATGCCGACAAATCGAAAGGCAGTGTGTGTAGTCGGCGGCTTGTTGCTCGCCGCCGCGCCGGGCCTCTCCGCTGCCCCCGCAGGAGCTGCAGAGCCACCTCCTCACGGCCTCGCCGATCGCCTGCCCGCCCTCGTCGAGCAACACGCGCCGGCGGCCGTGCTCTGCCGCCACGACATCCACCAGCACCCCGAGCTCTCCTATATGGAGGTGGAGACCGGCAAGCGGGTGGCGGCCGAGCTGAAGAAGGCGGGGCTCGAGGTGCGCAGCGGCGTCGCCAAGACCGGCGTCGTCGGCGTGCTACGCGGCGGCCGCCCGGGGCCGGTGGTGGCGGTGCGCGCCGACATGGACGCCCTGCCGGTGGTCGAGAAGAGCGACTTCCCCTTCCGCTCCACCGCGCGCGCCACCTATCAGGGGCAGGAGGTGGGGGTGGCCCACGCCTGCGGCCACGACATCCATACCTCGGTCGAGCTCGGCGTCGCCGCCATGCTGGCGTCGGTGCGCCAGGAGCTGCCGGGGACGGTGATCTTCGTCTTCCAGCCCGCCGAAGAAGGGGCGCCGCCGGGCGAGCCCACGGGCGCCAAGAGCATGCTCGACGAGAAGCTCTTCGGCGACCTGCGGCCGCAGGCCATCTTCGGCCTGCACAGCCAGCCGCGCCTCGAGGTGGGGCAGGCCGACGTCGCCCCCGGGCCCGTCTACGCCGCCGTCGACCGCTTCCGCATCACCCTGCACGGCAAGCAGTCGCACGGCGCCCACCCGGAGGAGGGGATCGATCCCATCGTCATGGCGGCGCAGGCGGTGATGGCCGTGCAGACCATCCGCTCGCGCACCCTCGATCCGACGGTGCCCAGCGTGGTGACGGTGGGCATCCTGCGCAGCGGCGAGCGCTTCAACATCATCCCCGCCGACGCCTACCTCGAGGGCACCGTGCGCACCTACGGCGGCGACGTGCAGGCGACGGTGGAGCGGCGCATGCGCGAGATCCTCGACGGCATCACCAAGGCCGCGGGTGGCACCTACGACCTCGCCTACGAGCAGACGACGCCCGCCACTCTCAACGACGCCTCCCTCGAACCGCAGGTGCGCCGCTCGCTGGAGGCGGCGCTCGGCGCCCAGCAGGTCTCGACGGCGCGGCCAACCATGGGCGGCGAGGACTTCGCCTACTTCGCCAACCAGATGCCGGCGGTCTACTTCGAGATCGGCACCCGCGAGCCGGGGGGCACCTCGGGTGGCCTGCACACCCCCGACTTCCGCGCCCCCGACACCGCGGTGGCCGCCGGCATGCGGGCGATGAGCCGGGTGATCGTCGACTTCCTCGAGGCGGGTCCGCCGGCGCCGGCGCGGTAACCCGATTGCCCCCAAGAAACGCGCTCGCAGGAGGTCGTCATCGCGAGCGAAGCGAAGCGATCTCGACCTTGTGGCGGCGAGATTGCTTCGTCGCTTCGCTCCTCGCAATGACGAGGGATCCTCGGGCAAGTAGTCGTGGCTAGATCGGGAGGCGAAGACTTCACCGAGGGGCGCGGCGGGGGCCGCTGTTAGAATCCGGGGCTCTCGGCGGCCGGCGCACCGACGGCCAGCGATGCCGCCACCATTCGAGGGACCCCTCGCCATGGAACAACTCGGCGCCTTCCCCAGCCGTCACGGCCTCGACGGGCACGGTCTCCACCACCTGCGCCGGGTGTTCTGGAACCTCTCGCCGGCGCACCTCTACGAGCACGCCATCAGCCGCGGCGAGGGTCGGCTGACCTCCGCCGGCACCCTGGTGGCGCTGACCGGCAGCCACACCGGCCGCTCGCCCAACGACAAGTTCCTCGCCCGGGAGCCCGGCAGCGAGCACGACATCTGGTGGGGCAAGGTGAACCGGCCGCTCGATGGGGCGCAGGTCGACCGTCTGCACATGAAGATCGGCGACTACCTGGCGGGCAAGGACGTCTTCGTCTTCCAGGGCTACGCCGGCGCCGATCCGGCGCATCGGCTGCCGGTGCGGGTGATCAGCGAATACGCCTGGCACAGCCTCTGCGCCCACAACATGTGCCTGCGCGAGCGCGGCGGCGAGGCGCTCGCCGCCTTCGCCCCCGGCTTCACCGTCATCGACGCGCCGGGCTGCGCCGCCGACCCAGCGAAAGACGGCACCCGGTCGGGCACCTTCATCGTCCTCGACTTCGGCCGCCGCATGGTGCTCATCGGTGGCACCGAATACGCCGGCGAGATCAAGAAGAGCATCTTCTCGGTGATGAACTACCTGCTGCCCAAGCAGGAAGTCTTCTCCATGCACTGCAGCTGCAACTACGGGCGCGACCGGGACGACGTGGCGCTCTTCTTCGGCCTCTCGGGCACCGGCAAGACGACGCTCTCGGCCGATCCCGAGCGCACGCTCATCGGTGACGACGAGCACGGCTGGGGCAAGAACGGCGTCTTCAACGTCGAAGGCGGCTGCTACGCCAAGGTCATCCGCCTCTCGGCCGAAGGCGAGCCGGAGATCTGGGCGGCGTCGCATCGCTTCGGCACCCTGCTCGAGAACGTGGTGCTCGACGAGCAGACCCGCGAGGTCGACTTCGAGGCCGCCACCCTCACCGAGAACACCCGCGCCAGCTATCCGCTCACGCTGCTCGACAAGGTCGACCTTGGCGGCCAGGCCGGTCACCCCAAACACGTCGTTTTCCTGACTTGCGACGCCTTCGGCGTGCTGCCTCCCATCGCCAGGCTGACCCCCGAGCAGGCGATGTACCACTTCCTCTCCGGCTACACCGCGAAGGTGGCGGGCACCGAGCGCGGCGTCACCGAGCCGGCGGTGACCTTCAGCACCTGCTTCGGCGCCCCCTTCCTGCCGCTCCACCCGTCGGTCTACGCGCGCCTGCTGGGGGCGCGGCTGCAACAGCACCGCGCCGGCGTCTGGCTGGTCAACACCGGCTGGACCGGTGGCCCCTACGGGACCGGCAGCCGCATCAAGCTGCGCTACACGCGACGCATGATCCACGCCGCCTTCGCCGGCGAGCTCGCCAACGTGCCGACGCGCACCGACGCGGTCTTCGGTCTCGAGGTGCCGACACGCATCGAGGGGGTGCCCGCCGAGCTGCTCGAGCCGCGCCGCACCTGGGCCGACGCCGCGGCCTACGACGCGCAGGCCGCCAAGCTCGCCGAGATGTTCGTCAAGAACTTCGCCGAGTACGAGTCGCAGGTGGCGCCGGGCGTGGTCGAGGCGGGGCCGCGGGTGGTGCGGGCCTCGACCTGACCCGGCGAGGTCGAGATCGCTTCGTCGCTGCGCTCCTCGCGATGACGTTGAGGGGTCATCGCCGGCGGGAGGATGACGTAGCCGGGTCATCGCGAGCGAGCGCCGCGAGCGCGGCGATCTCGACGTTGCCGCTGACGGCGGCGGTGGGATGATACGGCGGCGCCGCTCATGCCCTCCCCCCTAGTCCTCACGCTTCTCGTCCTCGGTGCCGCCATCCTCGCCATGGCGAGCGAGCGGCTGCGGTCCGACGTGGTGGCGCTGCTCGCGGTGCTCGCCCTGGGAGTGGCCGGCGTGCTCACCCCGCAGGAGACCTTCTCGGGCTTCTCGCGGCCGGCGGTGATCACCATCCTCGGCCTCTTCATGCTCGCCGAGGGGCTGCAGCGGGCGGGCGTCGCCGAGGGCGCGGCGGAGGCGATCTCCCGCGTCGCCGGCGATCGCGAGCCGGTGCTGGTGCTGGTGGTGATGCTCGCCGCCGCCAGTCTGTCGTTACTGATGAACAACATCGCCGCCGCCGCCGTGCTGCTGCCGGCCGCCTCGGCGGCGGCGCGGCGCTCGCGGGTGTCGCCGGCGCGCCTGCTCATGCCGCTCGCCTTCGGCACCCTGCTGGGCGGCATGGCGACCCTGCTGACCACCGCCAACATCATCGTCGGCAACCTGCTGAGCGACGCCGGCTACCGCGGCTTCGGCCTGCTCGACTTCGCGCCGGTGGGGGTGCCGGTGGTCATCGTCGGCACCGCCTACATGGTGCTGGTCGGCCGCCGCCGCCTGCCCACCCTGTCGGCGAGCGAGCGGCTGCAGGCGAGTGGCACCGACCTGGTGACGCTCTACGGCCTCGGCGCTCGTCTCTTCCGCGCCCGCGTGCCGCCCGGCTCGCGGCTCATCGAAAGCCCCATCGCCGACACCCACCTGCGCGATCGCTACGGCGTCACCGTGGTGGCGGTCGAGCGCGGCGTCGAGCTGGTGCGCTCGCCGCCGCCGTCGTTCCACATGGCCGAGGGCGACGTCGTGCAGCTGCAGGGCGACCTCGAGGACTTCCGTCGCCGCGACGTCGAGCCCTATCTCGAGATCCTGCCGCCACGCTCGTGGCGTGAGACCGACCTCGAGTCCCCCGACCTGGCGCTCGCCGAGGTGGTGCTGGCGCCGCGCTCGGGGCTCGTCGGCACCACGCTGCGCGAGTCGCACTTCCGCACCAAATACGGGATGAACGTGCTCGCCATCTGGCGCGGCGAGCAGCCCATCCTCGACGCCTTCGGCGACCTGCCGCTGCAGTTCGGCGACGCCCTGCTGGTGCAGGGGCCGCGCGAGCGGCTGCCCGTGCTGCGCGACGAGCCGGACCTCATCCTGCTCGCCGGCGAGGAGGAGCTGCCGCCGCCGCGCGTGCACGGCAAGCGCGCGGTGGCGCTCGCCGTGTTAGGGCTCGCCCTGGTGGTGGCCATCGTCACGCCGCTCGCCACCGGCGAGGTGATGCTCGCCGGGGGCCTCGCCATGGTGCTGCTCGGCGTGCTCACCATGGACCAGGCCTACCAGGCGATCGATTGGCGCACCATCTTCCTGGTCGCCGGCATGCTGCCGGTGGGCATCGCTCTGCAGAAGAGTGGCGCCGCCGACTGGCTCGCCTCGCTGCTGGTGGGCGCGCTCGGCGGCGGCGGTCCGCTGGCGCTGCTCGCCGCGCTCGTCGGCGTCACCGTGCTGTTGGTGCAGGCGATGAACGGCCCGGTGGTGGCGAGCGTCATGGCGCCGGTCGCCATCACCGTCGCCCGGCAGGCGGGCGGCGATCCGCGCGCCTTCGCCATGGGGGTGGCGCTGGCCGCCTCGATGGCCTTCCTCACCCCGCTGGGCCACCCGGTCAACCTGCTGGTGATGGGCTCCGGTGGCTACCGCTTCCGCGACTACTTCCGGGCCGGCTGGCCGCTCACCCTGCTGCTGGTGGCGGTGGTGCTGCTGCTGGTGCCGTTCTTCTTTCCGTTGCGCTGAGCGCGGCCCGCAAGCGTGGGTGGGCTGGGGGCTGCTGCAGGGCGTCGGGCCGCTCTCCCGTCAGGGAAGGACGGTGATGACGCCCATCATCGGCGTGCCGAAGTTTCCCGGTGGGTCCTCGATGCCGCCGTCCGGACCCGGCGCCGCCGGCTGGTGCTCGTCGTCGAGATGAGAGTGGAAGCGGCAGTAGTAGACGTAGACCCCCGGCTTGCCGAACGTCAGCTTGTAGGTGCTGGGGTTGCCGTTGTTGTTGTCGGTGCCCTTGAGCAGCACGTCGAGGCCCTTGTTGCCGGCGGTGGTCAGGGCGTTGTCGGTCACCACCGAGTGGTCGTCCCCGTCCATGTTGATCCAGGCCACCGTGTCGTTGACGTGGATGGTCTGTGTAAAGGGGGTGAAGCGGTCCTCCTCGGGGACGATGATCTGCTTGGCCACGGGACGGCGGGCGGCTTGCGCGCCCGGTGTGTGGAGCGCGGCGCCGGCGCCGAAGAGAAGAGCGGCGGCGGCGAACGCCAGAAGCCAATGGCGTGATGTGGTTCTCTTTGCGTCGTTGTGCTCCTTGTTGATTGCAGCCGAAGTTCCCGGCGAGATCGACACCCCCACGCCCACCCGGTGGGACTGCGGACGCCCTTCGGGGCATGCAACGAGAGTGCCTCGCCGTCGGCGGCGAGCCGAAGACACGCGACGAAAAACTTTGTGCGTACCGCCGGCGCCAGCCGCTGGTTCAACCGTCTCGCGGCGCGCTACAGCGGCTCGGGCCGCCCCAGCCAGAAGCCCTGCGCGTAGTCGACACCGATGGCGCGCAGCGCCACGCAGGTGGCCTCGTCCTCCACCATTTCGGCGATGGTGACGAGGCCCATCAGGTGCCCGATCTGGTGGATCGACTGCACCAGCGCATACTGCACCGGATCGGAGCACAGACGGCGCACGAACTCGCCGTCGATCTTCAGGAAGTCCACCGGCAGGCTCTGCAGGTAGGCGAACGACGACAGACCACTGCCGAAGTCGTCGAGCACGAAGCGGCAGCCCACCTCCTTGAGGGCGGCGATGAACTGTCGCGCCCGCCCGAGGTTGGCGATGCTCGCCGTCTCGGTGATCTCGAAGCAGAGGCGGCGTGGCGCCACCGCGCCCTCGCGGACGCGGGCCAGCACGTAGTCGAGGAAGGCGGGATCGCCCAGCGACTGGCCGGAGAGGTTGATGGTGAAGACGCGATCGCCGGGATGGCGGGCGATCGCCTGCAAGGCCTCCTCCACCACCCAGCGGTCGATGGTGCGGATCAGGTGGTAGCGCTCGGCGGCGGCGATGAAGGCGGGAGTGGGCAGCGGCGTACCGTCCTCGCCGCGCAGACGGAGGAGGATCTCCGCCATCTCCTCGCCCTCGCCGAGGGATCGGATCGGCTGCTGGAAGAGGTGGAAGCGGCGATCCTCGAAGCCGCGCTGGATGCGGTGCACCCACTGCATCTCGCCGTAGCGCTCGGCGACCGCCCGGTCGTCGGGCTGATACAGGTGGACGCGGTTGCGGCCCTGCTCCTTGGCCACGTAGCAGGCGGCGTCGGCGGCCGACAGCACCTGCGACAGCGTTCCCGACTCGCCGCTGATCGGCACCACGCCGATCGAGACGCCGACCTCGAAGACGCGATCCACCCAGGTGAAGCGGTACTGGCGCACCGTGCGGCAGAGCTTCTCGGCCACCGCCACCGCGTTCTCCACGGTGCAGTCGCGCAGCAGCACGCCGAACTCGTCGCCGCCCAGGCGCGCCAGCACGTCAGCCTCGCGCACCTGCGTGCCGAGCAGCGCCGTGAGCTGGCGCAGCAGCTCGTCGCCGGCGACGTGCCCGCAGGTGTCGTTGACCAACTTGAACTCGTCGAGGTCGAGGTAGCAGAGCGCGTGGTGACGGCCGGCCTGCTGCGGGCGGCCGACGGCGCTGCTGATCGCCGACTCGAGCTGCCGCTCGAGCTCGCGGCGGTTGATCAACCCGGTGAGCGAGTCGTGACGCGCCAGGTAGAGCATCTCGCGCTCGAGGCCGCGCAGCTGGGTGATGTCCTGGAAGACCAGCACGGCGCCGATGATGTTGCCGCTGCGATCGCGCACCGGCGCCGCCGAGTCGCGCACTTCGAAGTGCTGGCCGTCGGGGCGCACCAACAGGCTGTGGCCGGGCAGCACCACCACCCGCCCCTCGGCGAGGCAGCGCTCCACCGGGTTGGGGCGCGGCTGGCCGCTCCCCTCGTCGATCACTCGGTAGAGCTCGGCGAGCGGGCGCCCCAGCGCCTCGGCGAGCCGATGGCCGGTGAGCTGCTCGGCCACCGGGTTGAGGTAGTCGACCCGTCCCGCCGCGTCGGTGCGCACGACGCCGTCGCCGATCGAGGCGAGGGTCACCTGTGCGCGCTCCTTCTCGGCGAGCAGCGCCTCCTCCGCCAGCTTGTGCTCGGTGACGTCGGATGAGACGCCGAGGATGCGGGGCCCGGTCTCGGTGGCCAGCACCTGCCCGCGCACCGCCAGCCAGCGCACGTCGCCGACAGGGGTGACGACGCGATGCTCGAGCACGTAAGGATCGCCACGGTGCAGCGTGCGGCGCAGCGCCTCCTGGATCATTGCCTGGTCGCCGACCGGGATGAGGCGCATCAGCTCGACGCCGGTCTGTGGGATCTCGTCGAAGGGCACGTCGAACAGCTCCATCGACACCGCCGGCAGCTTGATGCGGTCGGTGGTGACGTCCCACTCCCACACCACGCTGCGTCCAGCCTTCTGCGCCAGCTCGAGCCGCTCGCGGCTGCGCAGCAGCTCGAGCTCGGCGCGCTGGCGCTCGAAGACGCCGGTGAGCACCTCGGCGAGGATGGTGAGCATGCCGAGGATGTCGTCGCTCCAGTTGCGCGGGCCGGACATGCTCTCGAAGGAGAGGAAGCCCAGCGGGTCGTCGCCGGTGCCCAGCGGCATCAACACCGCCGCCTTGATGCCGGCGCGCTCGCAGAGGGCGCGCTCGGCGGCGGCGCTCGGGGGCAGGGCGCGGGCGTCGTCGATGCGCAGCGGCACGCCGCGGCCGAGCGAGGCCATGCTGAACGGGAAGTCGGACTGGCCGAGGGCGAGGCCGTCGAGGTCGGTGGACGCTCCCGTACCCGACTTCCAGCGGCCGATGCAACGGCCGACCCCGTCTTCGAAGCGGAAGAGCTGCGCCCGATCGACCTCGATCAGCGGTCCCAACCGCTCGAAGGCGTAGGCGATGCCGCGCGGCAGCTGTTCCACCGGCAGCTGCAGGAAGAGCCGCGTCACCTCCGCCACCGCCTGCTCGAACCGCACCCGCACGCGCAGGGCGGCCTCGGCGCGGATGCGGTCAGTGATGTCGGTGGCGGTGCCCAGCCCGGCGTTCTGGCCGCCCCACTGGATCAGCGCGCCGGTCACCACCACCCAGCGCAGCTCGCCGTCGCGCCGGCGCATCTGCACCTCGGTGCGGGCCGGCGTGGGGTCGCCGGCGAGGCGGCGGAGCCGCGAGGCGCGAGCGGCTTCGCGCTGGGCAGGATCGATGATGTCGTCGGGGCCGCGGGCGAGCAGCTCGGCGGCGGTGTAGCCGGTGAGCTCCTCCGCCGCCGGGTTGACGTAGAGGAAGCGGTCGAGGTCGTAGACGAAGATCGCCGTCGCCGTGGTCTCGGCCAGGGCGCGGAACCAGTCAGCGGAGAGGGGCAGCGGCTCGCCAGTCGCGAGGAGATCGGACATCGGCGTAGGGGAGGAATTGTACCCTTCGCGAGCCCCACCGGAGGGTGGGAGTTGTTAGGATCGCCGGCCCATGCCCACCAGCCCTTCCCGGACCCTGCCACCGCCCGTCGCCGCCGCCTCAGGCTGGCAGCCCCTCGACCCCTTCCGCCTCGAGGGAGGCCGGGGCTCCTTCGTCTCCGGCGACCCCCAGGGCGATACCCTGCGGGTGGCCTACTTCCGCCGCGTTGCCGACGGGCGGCTGGTGGGGCGGGCCTGGTTCGGCCCCGGCAGCGCCGGCCCTCCGGGCCACGCCCACGGCGGCAGCATGGCGGCGGTGCTCGACGAGGCGATGGGGGCGGCCGCCTGGATGGCCGGCCACATCGCCGTCGCCGCCCACCTCGCCACCGACTTCCGCGCCATGTTGCCGCTCGGCACCGATGCCCTGCTCGAGGCCTGGGTCGAGCGGCGCGACGAGCGCAAGGTGTGGACCGCCGGTACCCTGCGCGGCGACGACGGCACCCTCTTCGCCGAGGGCGAGGCCCTCTTCATCCGCCTCGATGCCGAGCGCGACCGCGCCCTGCTCGCCCGCGCCGCCGAGGCGATGGGGCGCAAGCTCGAGGACGTGCTGGCGGCGGTGCGGGCGAGCGCCGGACGCTGACAGCTTGCCCCGGACCGAAAGGTCGCGACCCTCTCGACCCCGTCATTGCGAGGAGCGCAGCGACGAAGCAATCTCGACGCCGCGACGTCGAGATCGCTTCGCTTCGCCCGCGATGACGACGGTGCGCAAGCGCTTCTTCCGGAGCGAGCAGCTACAGCAGCGCCGGTGACAGCGCCGCCTTGAGCGCCGGGTCTTCGGCAGTCGCCAGCTTGAGCAACTGCCGCACGCCACCCTGGACGTGCCAGGCCTGGTACCCGGCAGCGCGCAGCCGCTCGGCGAGGTGGGCGCTCTTGAGGCCGACCTCGCAGTAGAAGACGACGGGGCGCTCGCGCTCGAGCTTGCCGCCCCCGCCCTGCGCGGCACGCAGCGTCTCGAAGTAGTCGCGTCGCTCGGCCCCCGGCCAGTGCCAGCCGGCGAACGCTTCCGGCGAGCGCAGGTCGACCACCGCCGCCTCCGGCGGGATGGCGTCGATCGCCAGCGCCGGGTCGCCGAGGGTGGCGACGTCGAGGGCCTTGAGGTCGATCACCTCGCGCGCGAGAACCGCGGCGGCGATCTCGCCGAGGTCGAGTTTTGCCTCCTCGGCGCGCACCGCGCCCACCGCCGCGTGGGTGGCGGGGCGCTTCGCCTGCAGGGCGCAATATTCGGCCACCCCCGCCGACAGCTCGTAGGTGCCGATCCTCCGCGCCAGCGCGACGATCTCCTCCTTGTCGGCGCCGACCAGCGGCCGCAGCACCGGCAGAGTGGCCACCTCGGTGATGGCGCGCAGGTTGCGCAGCGTCTGTGACGACACCTGTCCCACCGCCTCGCCGGTGACCAGCGCCTCGGCGCGGGTGAGCTTCGCCACCGCATTGGCGGCGTGCAGCATCAGCCGCTTGAGCACCACCTGCCAGTAACGCGGGTCGGTCTCGGCGCGCAGCCGCTCGACGATGGGCTGCAGGTCGACGGCGTGCAGCTTGGGGCGGTAGCCCCAGCTCCAGCGCTCCGCCACCAGCTTCATCACCTCGAGCACGCCCTGACGGTGGGCGGTGCCGCCGAGGTTGCAGAAGAGATAGTCGAGCCGCACGCCGCGCTTGAGCAGCGACCAGGCAGCCACCGCCGAGTCGAAGCCGCCGGAGACGAGGGCGAGGGCCCGCCCCTCGGTGCCCAGCGGCAGCCCGCCCGGACCGGCGACGGCGTGGGTGAAGAAGAGCGCCTCGCCGGTCCGCACCTCGACCTGCACCGACACCTCGGGATGCTCGAGGTCGACGCCCGCGGCGCGCGGCAACAGGCGGGCGCCGAGGGCGCGCTCGAGGTCGAGCGAGCGGAAGGGGACGAAGCGCTTGTCGCCGCCACGGCGGGCGCGCACCGCGAACACCTTGCCGGCGACGCGCTCGGCGAACAGCGCCTCGCCGGCGGCGACCACGTCGTCGAGGCTGCGCCAGGGCCGCCGCTCGACGGCCGAGAGCGAGGAGATGCCGAAGATCCTTGGCAGCACTTCGAGGGCGGCCGCCGCCGGCGCCTCGACGAGAAAGCGGCTCCACTCGCGCTCGATGCGGTAGGGCAGGCCGGTCGAGGCGAGCGCGCTCTCGATGTTGCCCTGCAGGCGATGGAGAAAGTGCAGCCGCGTGCCGCGTCCTTTGGTGGCGATCTCGCCGCCCAGGCGGACGAGGAAGAGTTGCGGGGAAGGGGGGGCGAGAGTCACTGAGGCAGCGTAGCAGAGGGGAATGCGGGCCCTCGAGGATGCCACCTGCGGCGGACAGCGCCGCAGTGAGGGGACTCGGAGCGGCCGCGTCCTTCGACGCTAGTGCGCTGCCGCCACGAGCTTCGCGGCGTCCTTGCCGAGGTAGCGCTCGAGGATCTCGAAGTACTTCTGCGAGCCCCGCAGGCGGTGGATGTAGGTCGACAGGTCGCCGGCGAGCGGCGATCCCTTGGCGACGGCGAAGGCGTAGTCCTGCGGTCCGGAGAGGGGCAGCGAGAGCTTGAGCTGCGGGTGGTTGCGGATGAACATCAGGGCGATGAGCGAGTCGATGGCGGTGGCGCGCGCCTTGCCCGCCGCCACCAGCCCCATGAGCTCGTCGGCGCGGGCGCCGTAAACGAAGTGCGCGTCGGGGACCTTCGCCAGGAGGGTCTCGTAGGTGGAGCCGCGAATGGCGGCGAGCGTAGCGCCGCGGAGCTGGTCGAGCTGCTGGGTGGTCTGCTCGCGGGGCTCCACGAGGACCACGCGGATGGTGAGGTAGGGGGCGGAGAAGGCGAAGCGGGATTGGCGCTCGGGGGTGACGGTGATCGATCCGGTGGCGACGTCGCAGCCGCCGTCGGCCAGCGTGGCGAGGAGATCCTCGAAGCGGTTCGCCCACTTCACGTCTAGTCGGCGGCCGGTCGACTTGGCGACGTAGGAGAGGATCTCGTATTCGATCCCCTTCATCTCGCCGCCCTGCTCGTAGAAGAACGGCGACTCGCGGGCCGCCATCACCCGCAGCGGCGGTGGCTCGAGGGCGGCGGCGCCTTGCCCGGCGAGCAACGCGGGCAGCAGCAGCAGGAGCAGCAGTCGGTGACGGGTCTGCATGTCGCAGCTTTGCTCTCCATCCTATTATGGAGGACTCCGATTCAAGCGCTGCGCTGTCGGCCTCGAAGTCCGGAAGGAGGGTCGGTCTTGACAGCGGAGCCATGAGCGGGAATGGTGGCGGCCGTGCTGCACCGCATGCGGTCGGCCATCCTGCGTGGCGCGGTCATCCCGGCGCTTGCGCTCGCCGCGCCCGGCGCGCGCGCGACGGAGGGAGCAGCGCCTCTGTTCCAGGACGCCACTCGCGAGAGCGGCCTCGCCTTCGCCCACGCCAACGGCGCCGGCGGCAAGCTCGAGCTGCTGGCGATCATGGGGCCGGGAGTGGCGCTGCTGGACTACGACGGCGATGGCGATCTCGATCTCTTCCTGCCGCAGGGGCGGCAGCTGCCTCTGAGCGGAGGCAAGCCGGGTGGCGGCGGCGGGCGTCTGCTGCGCAACGATGCGCAGGTTGGGGAGGACGGCGCGACCGCGACGGGGTTCGTCGACGTCACCGCGAAGAGCGGCCTCGTCGCCGACGGCTACGGCATCGGCGTGGCGGTTGGGGACTTCGACGGCGACGGCGCTCCCGATCTGCTGCTCGCCAACCTCGGCGAGGACCGGCTGTGGCGCAATCGCGGCGACGGCACGTTTGCCGACGTCACGCCGCCGGCGCTGCGGCGGTCGAGCTGGAGCATCGGCGGCACGTTCTTCGACGCCGATGGCGACGGCGACCTCGACCTCTACGTCGTCGACTACGTCGAGCCGACGCCGGGGGTGAAGTGCTTTGCCGAGAGCAGTCGGCCCGACTACTGCGGGCCGGCCGCCTACCGGCCGCTCGCCGGGCGGCTGCTGCGCAACGACGGTAGCGCGAGCGCGACGCGTTGGGCCGACGTCTCCGTCGCCAGCGGCGTCGGCAAGGTGACGGCGCCGGGGCTCGGGGTGGTGGTGGCCGACCTCGACAGCGACGGGCGGCTCGACCTCTACGTCGCCGACGATGGCGCACCCAACCTGCTCTGGCACGGCCGCGGCGACGGCACGTTCGCCGAGGAGGGACTGCTCTCGGGCACGGCGCTGTCGCGCGACGGGCTGCCACGGGCGGGGATGGGCGTCGACGCCGGGGATGCCGATGGCGACGGCGACGAAGAGCTGTTCGTCACCAACCTCACCGGCGAGACCAACACGCTCTACGTCAATGACGGAGAGCTGCTCTTCGAGGATCGCACCGCCGAGGCGGGGCTCGGGGCGCCGAGCCTGCCGTGGACGGGGTTCGGTACTGCGTTCGTCGACGCCGACCTCGACGGGCGCCTCGACCTGGTGGTGGTCAACGGCGCCGTGCGCCTGGCGCAGGGGAGCGCGGCGGCGACGCCGCTGGCGCAGCCGGGGCAGCTCTACCGCAACCTCGGCGGCGGCCGCTTCGCGCTCGCCCCGACGACGGAGGCGGGTGAGGCGCTCGCCGCGCCGGCGGTGTCGCGC
>DASYUP010000713.1:0-3148 GCA_036001185.1 Thermoanaerobaculia bacterium | reverse complement strand
TCGATCTTCATGGGCGCTCTCCTGATGGGGGCCCGGCCGGCGGGCGGCCGGGCGCCGGGAGCGCATCGTAACAGGTCTCAGCCGCTCGCTACCTGGCCCGGAGAACAGGGTCGCGACCGTCTCGACCTCGTCATTGCGAGGGGCGTAGCGACGAAGCAATCTCGCCGCCGCAACGTCGAGATCGCTTCGCTTCGCTCGCGATGACGACGGCGAGCGAGGGCTTGCTCTGGGGCAAGTCGCTAGGGCTTCGCTGGAGCAGCCATCGCCGGCCGCTCGACGATGTCGTCGTGCAGCGTGGTGACGAGGGCCAATACCTCGCCCTTCTCCTTTTCGGGCACCTTGAACTTGTCGAGGGTGGCCACCAGGTAGCCGGCGGCGGCCTTCCAGTTCTCCTCGCTGATCCCCATCCCCTGGTGGGAGCTCTTCATGTCGCGGCCGATGTAGACGCAAGGGCCGCCGGTGGCGGCGCAGAGCTGGTCGACCACCAGCTGGCGGATACGGCCCAACGACTCCTTGCTGTGGCCGGCGAAGAACTTGCCGAGCGACGGATCGGCAGCCATGTGGCCGATGAAGTCGTCGGTCACCGCGGCGAGGGCGTCGTAGCCGCCGAGGCGCTTGTAGAGGCTGGGCTGGGCGGCAGTGGCGACCGCGGCGTCGGCGGCGAGCGCCGGCAGCGCGGTGGCGAAGAGCGACAGGGCACAGGCGAGGCGGGCGAATCGGCGCATGCGATCCCTCCTTGGGTGGCGTCCGACCTCCTTACGAGGCCGGGGCCGCCCGCGGATGACCCCGCCGCGCCGCCGGCCGCCAGGTGGCGAGGGCGGTGCCGGCGACCACCATCAGACCGCCGAACAGCAGGCGCACGGTGATCGCCTCGTGGAAGACCAGTGCCCCCACCACCACCGCCACCATCGGGATGGCGTAGGCCGTCAGCGACAGGCCAGTGGCGGTCATGTGGCGCAGCAGCCAGAAGTAGATGCTGAACGTCACCGCGGTGCCGAGCAGGGCGAGGTAGAGCAACGAGCCGACGGTCATGGCGTCGAAGCGCACCGGCCGGCCGCGCTCGAGTAGTGCGGCCAACAGGCCCATCACCATTGCGGCGAGCAGCATCGAGCCGGAGTTGAGGGTCAGCGGGTGGATGGCGCCGCCCCAGCGCTTGACCAGCACCTGCGCGATCGCCGAGGAGAGCGGCGCCAGCAGCAGCAGCGCGGCGGCCGACGCCACCCGCGAGCCGCCGAGCCCGGCCAAGTCCTGCGAGAAGAGCACGGCGACGCCGGCGAGCCCCAGTGCCATGCCGAGGACCGAAGTGAAGCGCAACCGCTCGCCGGGAAGCAGGAAATGGGCGAGCAGCGCCACCCACAGCGGGAAGGTGGCGAAGAGCACGGCGGTGAGCCCGGTGGGGACGTACTGCTCCGCCCAGTAGACGAGCCCGTAGGAGACGCCGAAGGTGAGGAGGCCCTGCGCCGTCCACAGCCAGAGGGGCGCGCGCAGCCGGGGCCCGCGCAGGCCGATGGCGAGCGCCACCAGCCACAGCACGGCGCCGGCGAGAGCGAAGCGCAGCGCCACGCCGGTGAGCGGCGGGATGCCGCCGAGGCCGATGCGGATCGCCGCCCAGGTGGTCCCCCAGATGGCCACCAGGGTGGCGAGGGAGGCGGCCTTCACCGCCGGCGACGGCGGCCTCAGGGATAGATCCGGTACAGCGTGCGCGGGTACGGGATGGTCTCGCGCAGGTGCGAGACGCCGGTCATCCACGCCACGAAGCGCTCGACGCCCATGCCGAAGCCGCTGTGCGGGAAGGTGCCGTATTTGCGTACGTCGAGGTACCACTGGAAGGCCTCGACCGGCAGGTCGTGCTCGCGGATGCGCTGCAGCAGCAGATCGTGGTCGTGGATGCGCTGGCTGCCGCCGATGATCTCGCCGTAGCCATCGGGCGCCAGCACGTCGAGCGCCAGCGCCACCTTGGGGTCCTGCGGGTCGGGCTGCATGTAGAAGGCCTTCATCGCCGCCGGGTAGCGGGTGACCATCACCGGGCGGTCGAAGCGGCTGGCGAGCAGGGTCTCCTCGTCGCCGCCGATGTCGGCGCCCCACTCGAACTCCCCCTTCTCCTGGCGCAGGATCTCCACCGCCTCGCTGTAGCTGATACGGGGGAAGGGGTGCTGCACGCGCTCGAGCTTGCTGATGTCGCGCTCGAGCGCCTTGAGGTCCTCGGCGGAGCGCTCGAGGACGCGGCCGACGAGGTAGACGAGGAACTCCTCGGCGAGGTCGCAGAGGCCGTCGAACTCGAGGAAGGCGACCTCGGGCTCGACCATCCAGAACTCCATCAGGTGCCGTCGCGTCTTGCTCTTCTCGGCGCGGAAGGTGGGGCCGAAGCAGTAGACCTTGCCCAGCGCCGCTGCCGCCGGCTCGAGGTAGAGCTGTCCCGATTGCGAGAGGAAGGCCTTGTCGCCGAAGTAGTCGGTCTCGAAGAGCGTCGAGGTTCCCTCGCAAGCCGCCGGCGTGAGGATCGGCGAATCGATGAGGGTGAACTCGCGCTGGTAGAAGAAGTCGCGGATCGCCTGCTCGACCTCGCTGCGGACCCGCAGGGCGGCGCGCTGCTTGCTGGAGCGCAGCCAGAGGTGGCGGTGCTCCATGAGGAAAGCGGTGCCGTGCTCCTTGGGGGTGATCGGGAAGTCCTGCGCCAGCTGGTAGACCTCGAGCTCGGTGACGTGCAGCTCGACGCCGCCGGGAGCGCGGTCGTCGCGCCGCGCCCGCCCCACCACCCGCACCGAGCTCTCCTGGGTGAGCCGCACGGCGTTCTCCCAGGTGGGCTCGGAGACGTCGCGGCGGGAGACCACGCACTGCACGACGCCGCCGCCGTCGCGCACCTGCAGGAAGGCGATCTTGCCCGAGGAGCGCGCGCCCGCCACCCAACCACGCACCTGGACCAGCTCGCCGTCGTGGTCGCGGAGGTGGCGCACGGGAACCTCCACGGGCACCTCCTTGGGCAGGGTCGTCGTCTCGAGCTCGCTCTCGCTCACCGTCGGATCCTCGCTTCCGTTCGTCGGCGGGAGTGCCCGCCGAAGGATCGCAGAGTGTAGCCGAGCGGCCACCTCCGGGGCGCCCGAAGGCGCCCGCGGACGCCGGTGGCGTTGAAACTCGACGGCGAGCCGCG